>DASUBK010000300.1:0-24273 GCA_035763305.1 Terriglobales bacterium
GTGCAGGAACTTGCGGCGGGTCCACTGGGTCATGCGGTCCTCCCGGCGGCGCGGCGGACGGCCTTGCGGATGCGAAGGTAGGTACCGCAGCGGCAGAGATTCTGCGTCATCGCCGAGTCAATTTCCTGGTCGGAGGGCGAAGGAAGGCGCGCCAGGAGAGCCGCCGCGGTCATGATCATGCCCGGCTGGCAATAGCCGCACTGGGCGACGTCCTCTGCGATCCAGGCCCGCTGGCAGGGATGGCTGCCGTCGCTGGAAAGTCCTTCGATGGTGGTAAACGATTTGCCCTGCGCCTCCGCCAGCGGGATGACGCACGAGCGCACCGCCTCGCCCTCCTGCAACACCGTGCAAGCGCCGCAAATGCCCATGCCGCAGCCGAACTTCGTTCCGGTCAGCTTCAATTCGTCGCGCAGGACCCACAGCAGCGGCGTATCGGGACTGGCCTGCACGGCATAGGTTTTGCCGTTAACTTGGATTTCGAAGTTGCGCATACATAAACCAGTGGAGCCGGATTGTGTCACGGCCGAGTGAGCTTCGGCGCGAATTTGGGTTCGACCGGCTGCGGGCGGGGAGCAATTACGCCCCTGAGCGCGCCCCGAGATTGGGCAGCCCGAGGGCCTCCACGGTCTGCAGCAAGAGCTGCATTCGTGCTCGGCTGATGGGCAGGCGGAACCCGCTTGCGGTGACCAGCTCACGCTCCGCCACCGATACGGACTTGATGCGGCCGGTGTTCACCGTCGCGGAGCGGTGCACGCGCAGGAACGGCAGTCCCTCGACCATTTCGTCAAACGACGTGAGCACGCCGCGGACGAAGAATTTCCGTTGCAGCGTCATCACGTGGAGGTAATTGCCCTCGGCCATGACGCACTCGATGTCAGCGGCGGCGACGATCTCGATTTCGGAGCCCTCCTTGAGGAGCAGGCGGCGGTCACCGGCGACGGGCGCTGGCGCGACCTGGACTTCGCCGCGCACCCACTCCGCCAGGCGCTGCAACTTCAAGCGCTCGCGCACACGCTCCACCACGGCCTGAATCCGCGCCGAGGTGTAAGGCTTCAGCAGGTAGTCGACCGCCTGGTGCTCGAAGGCGGAAACAGCGTGCTCCGAGTACGCGGTGACGAACACAATCTGCGGCGGATCCTGCAACGCCTTCACGGCAGCGATGCCATCGCGCTCCGGCATGCGGATATCGAGAAAGGCGACGTCAGGCCGCAGCGCTTGAATGGCTTGCACCGCGGCGGCTCCATCGGCGGCTTCCGCCAGGATCTCCACCTCACCCGTAGCCGCCAGCATCCGGCGCAGCTTGGCGAGAGCGGGCGGCTCATCATCGGCGATCACGGCGCGGATTCTCATGGCCGTGCCACCGCCAGGCTGGAGTCTGCCGCCCGCGCGATCGGCAGCTTGAGCTCGACGCGGAATTCGCCGCCTTCACACGCCGCCGACAAGCTCGCTGCGGTCCCATAGAGCAGGCGCAGCCGCTTCTCGACCGACTGAAGGCCGGTGCCGAATCCCTGGCGCGCAGAGGGTTTTCTCTGCGTGTTGGCAATTAGGATGACAACCTGCTGCGACGCGCTCCGGCAGCGAATGAGGATTTCCGTCGTTTCGGAGGAGCACTCGACGCCGTGGGTCACGCAGTTTTCCACCAGCGGCTGCAGAATTTGCGTGGGAACCAGGATGGTGGCGGCTTCGGGCACGCTGTCGATGCGGTACTTCATCCGGCTGCGGAAGCGAAGCTGCTGGAAGCGGAGAAAGTCGTCGCACGCCTGCAATTCTTCGGCAAGAGGAACACTCTCCTTCTCGGCAGCCTCGAGGTTCCGGCGCATCAGGGTGGAGAGCAGTTCGATGCTCCGGTCGGCGAGTTCGGGATTCTCGTGCACGAAGGCGGAGATGGTGTTCAAGGCATTAAAGAAGAGGTGAGGCTGCAGGCGCGAGCGGAGGTTGAGAAGTTCCATGCGCATCATCTGCTCCTCGGCCCGGGCCGCCTTCAACTCCATGCCGCGCACTTTCCGCTGCGCCAGGATGCCGCGAAACAGCGCTACCACCGCCGCGTAGAGCGCCAGGTAAAAGATGGCCTCATTCTTAAAGAAGAATAGGGCATTGGCGAAATACGGCAGATCCTCGCGAGGATTGCCGAATCCGCCGAGAAGATAGAAGCGCAGTTGCTGCACCCAGAGCAGGACCAGGCCCACTGCCAGGTACGCGGCCACGTCGCGAAGCAGCGTCGCGCGGCGCAGCGGGAATAACTGCACCAACTCCCACGTCAGCAGTCCCAGCGCGGCCCAGATGTAGACCGTCGTCATGGTTACAGCAACCACGTCGACGTATGTCTTGGTATGAGTGAACAGGACATACCACTGGAATCCGAGCGCGAGGCCGAGCAGGGTGGCGATGGTGAAATAGGCGGGCAGCGGGAGGAACATGGGCTCCCGTTGCCGCTCGCCGTAGATTTTGCTGATCCAACTCATCGGCGCGTCTGGTGCATTGTGGGAGGCTTGAGGACGAAGGTCAACGCGCGTCCGTCCAGCCGACCCGGTGCGCGGATCGCGGCAGCCTGCGCCAGCGTCGGAGCGACGTCCACGGTTCGTCCTCCCGTAGCCCGGCTGCCCCGCTGGATGCCGCGTCCGAAAAAGACGATAGGCACGTCGCGATCGTAGTCATAGGGCGAGCCGTGCACGCCGGTCGCGGCATGCAACGTCATATTCTCCCGGAAGCGCACCACGATGCCATAGCGCGCGGGATGAAAGGCCCGCGGCTTGTCCGACCATAGAGGAAAGTCGGGGGTATAGCCCGGGCGAAACGAGTGCGCGTACAGCTGCGCGTAAGGATCGCGGCCCGGATGTTCCAGATCTTCTTCGGTGTAGGCGTCGGCGACGAACCAGGTTGACTTGAGTTTACGTACGATCGCCGCCCGCATATCCGGGATCGAATCGCCGCGCTGCGCGATACTCTCAACTTCGTCCAACACCGACTCGATATCTGCGGTGTTCACCCAGCGCCCGCCCGGAACCTCCTCCGCCGGGTCGGCGACCCCATGATCGGCGGAAACGGCGAGGACGTAGTTGGCCGCGCCGACGACGGAGTCAAGATGCTGGAGAAATGCGCCGAGGGCGCGATCAAGGCGCATTAGCGTGTCCAACTGCTCGAGGCTTCGCGCTCCGTACTCGTGGCCGACGCTGTCCGTCGCATCGACATCGATGGCGAGGTAATCGGTGGCCTGCCGCTGTCCCAGGCGCTCCGCATCCACGGCGCGCGATGCCAGGGCGAACAGAGCTTCGTCCTTCAGAGGAGTACTGGCGAACCACTGCGGCAGCGTGATGCTGTGCCCGCCATCGGTAGATTCCTCCTGGTAGCGGTGGGGGAATTTCGCCGACCTGGAATTGTAGGATCGCGCGGCGGAAGGGGCCAGCTTTCGGAATTCGGCCGCGACCGTCAACTCCCAGGTGTCCTTTTCGAACTTCGGAAGCTCCGAGCGGTTGAAGGCGACGATCCAGGCCGGCAGCGCGTCGGCATAGAAGGTCGAGGTGGTGAACTGGTTGAGGCGCGAGTCGAACCAGAACGCGCCGTCGGAACGATGCCCGGCGTAGGCGATCGGGATTGCCGTTCCCGTGCCCAGCGCGATGGACCTGGCGTCGGCGTTCGAACGCTTGATCCATTCGCCCAGCGTTTCCGCCTGAAGATTGCGCGGCGATGCCCCAACGCGCTCCTCCCCGGCGCCTACAATCCGGTGCGCGCTGTCGTCGCTGACGTCGATCTCCCGCCATTTGCCATCGCGTTCCACCCACCACTCGTTGGCGGTCAACCCATGGTGCGACGGGTACATGCCCGTCGCCAGCGTGGCATGGCCGGGAAATGAAACCGTCAGCGCATGGTCCACGCGTCCGTGGCGGATCCAATATCCGTCGTTCTCGAGACGGCGTAATCCCCCGGTGAACGCGGGAGCATAGCGCTCCAGCAGGTCCGCTCGCAGCTGGTCCATGGTGATCTGCACCACCAGGCGAGGCGGTTGCTGCGGGTTCGCCTTTCCCGCCGCAAAGGCGCAAGTGGAGAGAGCAACAACGAGAAACGCGGTCCACGTGCCGATTCGGTGAGGCTTCACGCGTGTGCGAACAGCTTCCCTTCTTCCATTCCGTTATCCTTTGGATTGTGCCTGCGCGCGGCTGGAAGCGAGGTGGTTTAGGGATGAAGAGGGTACACGGAGGGGATGACTAGCTTGCGGCGGTGCTATTACGGAACCAAGACCACCGGCGCGCGCCAGAAGGTCGCCTTCTGTCCCGAGGGATCGAGGACCGTGACCTGGCACTCGTAAGCGCCGGGCGGAAGCTGGTCGAGGGCGATGTCGAACTGTAACGGCACGGGATTCAGGCGGCCGCCGAGGCTCTCCTTCGCCACCACCGGCTGCGTCTCGATCGCTTTTTCCGCGCCCCTATAAAAGGTTGCGAACGCCACCAGCGGCCGTACCTGCGCCGCGTCGGGCTGGTACGCCTGCAGGTACACGCGCATGGGCTGGGAGCGCCGGAAGACGCGGGTCACGCTGGGAACGAGCTTCTCGCCGTTCTGGATCAGCGGGTTCACTCCTTCCAGCTTGTCGCGATTCTTCTCCTTGGTCGCGTTGTAGAGCGCATCCTTCATCTCGACGTGCTGGCTGCTCAGGACCACGGAGCTGATCGCCAGCCGCTTCTCTTCTTTATTAAGGTTGGGGACAACGAAGGTCGTCTGGAAGGTGCCGATGCGGCCGGTCTCGTCGTCGCGCGCCAGGAACTTGATGGTGTACTTGCCGGGCAGGAGGGTGAAGCCGGTGTCGTAGATGATCGGCCGGCGCGCCAATTCAGCCGCCGTAGCTTCGCTGAGCTTGACGCTGACCTTGTCGCGCACGTTGGACATGGTAGTGCCGAAGGAATCCTTGATCTCGCCGATGAAGTCCACGACGGTGCGCTCGAAGCCGCCCTTCTTGGCCAGCGCCAGCTCGCGGCCGGGAATCTTGACCGAGATGGGGACAAAGTACTCGGCGCGATTGAGCTGGAAGTAATCAATCTCCATCGCGATGGTGAGCTCGGTGATGGGATCGGGAAGCATGAGCGCGTCCTCCAACTGGCGCTCCTTGTCAGCGGCGGTGAACTTGGCGAAGACCTTGGAAGCGAAGTAGCCCTGGCGGTAGTCGAGATCGGCGGCCTCGCCGTTGTTGAGCGTGATCTTGATGCGGCGGAACTTGCCGTCCTGGGCGGTATTGGAGCTGTAATAGCCGATCACGTAATAGCTGGGCACGGCCTGCTGCGCGCGCACGATGCCCTGCTGGAGATCGTTGGAATCCAGCAGCGCCTTGCCGCCGGTGTCGCCGGCGAGGGCGTAGAGCGTATCCTGCGAGCGCTGAAAGTCCACCAGCATGGCGTTGGCGGCCACGCCCGAGTACATGGCGCCGCCGCCGGGCGCCGCGGTGGTGGCATCGCCAAGCGGCGGCAGCGCGACCAGCCCGCGCGCGTCGATGGGCCAGAACGAAACCCCGGCACGGATCGCGGCATTGATGGTGGCGCGCAGCTGCGCCTGGTTGTTGAGGCCGTTCAACTGCATTCCGCTGGCGAAGTAGATGAGCGATTTCTTTTCGTTCAGCTGCGCCAGCATCTGCGACGCGGTTTGCAGCGCGGCCAGCTGCCGATCGGTATTGAAGATGTTGAACTCGCTGTCGTCCTGGCCGAAAGCGGCGCCGGTGTCGGGCGCGCCGGCATCGTTGCTTCCCTCTCCGAAGCCTTGCCCCTCGCCCACGATCAGCGTCTGCACGATGCTGAGCAGTCGGCCTCGGTCTTCGGTGAAATCCTGCAGCACCTCCACCGACCCGCCGGAGTAGCGCAGGATGGCCACCAGGTCCGACGCGGTCATCTGCGTTTCAATGAACTTTTCGGCCGCGGTGAGCGCGCGCAGTTGATCGCCCGGCTCCATCGAAGTCATATCGAAGTACAGCGCCAGCAGGCGGCGGTCTTTATAGCGCGAGTCGCCGGGGGTTTCCGGCGCGATGCTGCCGCGGTTGAGCTTGTCATAGAGGCGAATCTTGGATGGCGGAACCAGCGACGCGGGCGCTTCCTTGGGTAGTTCGTGAAAGTCGAACACCTTGATGGCTTGCGGAGCACCGTCTTCCGTCACGGAGAAATCTTTGGCGGAGAGGCCGGGAATGATGTTCCCCTTCTTGTCCGTGACCACCACGGTCTCGACCACCAGTTGCGAGGTGGACTTGACGGTCATGTTCTCCGGCAACTGCGCGGTGGCGTTCCCGCCCACCTGCTGCGCGCCGGCGGCGAGGCTCCAACATAGGAGTACTGCAAGGATTCGTCGCATCGCCTAGAACCTCGCCCGCAGAGAAGTTTGCAGCGAGCGCATGGCATTTGCCGCAACCGGCAGCCCGAACTGCGCGCTGTTGATCACCGTGTTCCACGCCGTGTAGGTGGGGTGATTAAGCGCGTTGACCGACTCGAGGCGGAAGTCGAGGCTATAGCGGTCCTTCAGGCGGAAGGTGCGCGACAGTGCGGCGTTGAGGCCGAACTGCGCCGGGCCGGTGATCGAGTTGCGCCGCGCATTGCCCCACTGCCCCGGCGCCGGCGCCGCGAATGCCGCGGGGTTCACGAACACTCCGGCGGGGGCTGCATACAACGGAGCGCCGGTCAGGTCGGGGCGGATGGTTCCCGTGATTCCGGTGCCAGGGACGGCAGCGAGGTAAAGGGGCGTTTGCGGCAGGCCGCTGCCGGCGGTGATCTGCGTGGAGAAGGTCCAGTCTTTGAAGAGCGCGCCCTGCCACCCGCCCAGCAGCGCGCCGCCGCCAAGGCCGACGCCGGGGGTGTACTGCATTTGCGCGCTGAGCAGGTGGCGCTGATCGAAATCGGAAAGAGCGCGCTCGGCGAGCAGGTTGCGCCAGTCCTGCGCGATGTCGAGGCTGGCCGGCCCGAGGCGCGGGCCTTCCATGACGACCATCGCGCCGGAATTGCCCTGGCTGCTCGCCGAGCCACCAAGTCCGCCCAGCACCGCGGCGTCGTCCATCGACTTCGAAAACGTGTACTGCAGCGAGCCGGCCAGGCCGCTGCGCAAGCGGCGGCGCAACTGGACCTGGGCCGCGTGGCGGCTCGAGTTGGCCCCCGAGGTCACAAAAACGAATCCGCTGGGGCATGATGCGCAAGGATTCGCTGCGCCCACGGGATAGGTGTTCGGCAGGATCGCCTGCACCGCGTGCGTGCCCTTGATTCCCAGGTAGCTGGCCGTTACTTGCAGCGAGGCCGGCAGTGAATGCTGAAGCGAAACCGTCCAGTTCTGCGCGTATCCGACGCGGAAATCAGGATCAACGGCGAAGGTGTTGCTCGCGGCCGTGGCAGCTGCGGTGAAGCCATTGGCCAGCGTGAGCGCGGAATTGTTCTGGATGCTGAAGGTGCGGGAGAGCGGCGGCTGTTGCGCCATTTGCGTGGCGATGGTCTGGTACACCGAAGTATCGAAGTAAATGCCGTAGCCGGCGCGGACCACTGTAGACGAGCCAGGAATCGGCCGCCAAGCCAGCCCGACTCGTGGCGCGAAACCATGGTGGTCGGGACGCAGCAGCGATTCCGGGTAGCGCGCCTGCGTCAGCGCACCCGTCGGATTGGAAGCGACGACCGGCGAAGCTGCGGTGAATCCGGGCGCCAGGTCGAGGTTCACCAGGCGGTCCTTCAATTCCGTCATCGGCGTGGCGTAATCCCAGCGCACACCGAGGTTCAAGGTGAGCGAAGAATTCATGCGCCAGTCGTCGGCGAGATACGCGTCGAACATGGATTGGCGAAAGTATTTGTCGGCGTTGCCGTCGGCGATGGAGAGAGTGTCGGGAAGCCCCAGAAGGAAATCGCCAAACGCCGAGCCGCTTTGCGCGCCGGTGAAGGTGAAGGCGCCACGCGGGTCCTGCTGCGAGCGCGCGTTGTACTGGCGCCGGCGGAAGTCGCCGCCCAAGGTAACGTTGTGGCCGCGGTGGTTCCACAGCATGGAGTACGAGCCGCCGCTGGTCTGCACGCGGTCCTCGGAGCTCTGCCCGTCCACCAGTTCGGCGGTGCCGCCGGAGAACACCAGCCGCGGCGGGCCCCAGTTTCTGGCTTCCTGGTTGTTGCCGGCAATGCCCGCGTCGCCGGAGACGTTGCGCCGGTTCTGGAAGTACGGCGCGGTGCTCGAGGTGAAGCGGCTGAACTGGTAGCCGGCGGTCGCGAACAGCGTGTTGCGGAATGAATGGTTCCAGTTCAGAGCCAGGTTAATGCCCTTGGTGCGGCTGCGATCCACGAACCCGAACACGTTGGAAGCCGCCGAGCGCGTGCTGAGGAAGGCGAAGTTGCCGAAGATCGCGTTCTTGCTGCCCATGCTCTTCATAAAACGCGATTGCAGCGCGTCCTGGTGCGTGGGCGTGACCACGGGGACCTGATAGTTGTAGCCCGGGTTGCCGGTGACGTTGGGCAGCGGATACAGCGCCAGCAGCGCTTGGGCTTGCGGGCTGAGGCGGTCCTGCGGAATCGTGTTGCCGGCAAAAGCTGTGCCCGTAAGAGGATCGATCACCGGGCCGGAGAGCACGCCCGAGCGTTCCGCTGCGGTCGGCATCAGCGCGGTTTGCGTGATGGCGCTGTTGGTGCGGCTCCATTGGTAGCCGACGAAGATATTCGGCGGCGAGCGGAAGAACTTGCGCAGCGGCAACGGGCCGCCGAAGGTCACCGAACCGCTGACACGGCTGTACGCGGGCTTGGGAGCGCTTTGTCCGGTCAACGAGTACGATCGCGCATCGAGCGCCGAATTGCCGACCACGAAGCCGATACCGCCGTTGTAGAGCTGCCGCCCACCATTGCGGTTGTTGCCGAAGGCGGCCTCCTGGCCGAAGGCCGACGCGGCGCCATTATTGGCGCTGCCGTTGATCAGCAAACCATCCGCAGCCCGCTGCGCCATCTCATCGTCGTCCGGCGGCGGAGTTGCACTGGCAGGCGCCTGCGGCTTGGGTGCCTCCGCTTCCGCCGATCCTCCCGGCGGCGCTGCCGCCTGCTTGACCGGCGGGGCAAGCACGCGCGCGTTGATCTGGTCCAGCGGCAGCAGGCGCAGTTCCCACACCGACGCGGCCGCCTGCGGCCCGATCCTCACCTCCTGCTTCACCACCGCGAAGCCCGACATCTCCACCTGGATCGTGCACGAGCCATCGGCGAGATCGGCGAAGCGGTAGCCTCCCTGGACGTCGGTGACGGTCACCGACTGTTTGCCGCTCTGCGTCGCCGTCACCGTCGCGCCGGGCACGGGCAGGCCGTTGAAGAGCACCTGCCCGCGCTGCTCCGCCGCCAACGCCGCCAGCGAGACCACGAGAAACGCGACCAACAGGAGCGTGCGAGCGGACGTCATCAGTTCTCCGTCGGGGTCTTCTCGATGTGGTCGATGGTGAGCACGTCGAGCGGCGCTTTGCGCGGCTCCAGTTTGAGGCCGTACTGCTGCACCGCGTCGTAGATGGTGCCGCCCTGTTCCGCGGAACCCTCGGGAGGCGCAGCGCCAGGATGGGTGCCGGCGCCCGGAGGCGGCCCGCCCATCATGCGCACGCCGCGCACCGTCTCCGGCGAGAAGACGAGATCGAATTCATAGCGGCCCTCGATGCCCGACATGTCCACCACCGGGCGCTCGGTGAAGCGCGAAATGGCGTCGGCGAGATTGGACAGCGTGGCCGCGGGCATCTTCATGTGGGCGCCGGTGGGCTCCATTTCGATCATGATCATCCCCGGGCGCGGCGCCCCGCCACGTGCGGGTGCGCCGCCTCCGGGAGCAGCGTCGGGGACCTGGACGGCGGCCGGCTTCAGCTTGGGACCGTCTTTGCCGGGCACGAGCGCCAGGATGTTGTGCTCCTTCGGCGTGCGGTGCAGGGTGAGTTTGAAGCGCTCGGCGAGCAGCGCCTGCAACATCTCCGGCACGTTGTCTTCGGTCGCGCCCTCGGGAAATTTCGCAGTGATGTCGAAGCGCTCGTTGCCCAGCCAGTCGGGACCGTCAATCTGGAATTCCTTGACCTTGTAGGCGACGCGAATGCAATCCTTCAGCGAGACGTTGACGTAGCGAAGCATCCCCTGGTCGGTGCGCATTTCGATGCGCATGTTCCCCATTGGCGTCGGCGCGGCGGGCTTGATCGAGGCCACTTCAAAGGCGTAGTTGGTGTTCGCTGTCTGCCGGGCGAACGCCAGGCAGGAGAGGCACAGCAGCGTTGCGCAAAGAATCCGCGTTTTCATGCCCCGCAGCATGCCTCAAAGGGCGTGTTCGGTGCGCAAAATGTATGTAAGGAATGTAAAGACTAGACCGCCAGCTTGTAGCCCGCGCCTTTGACGGTGAGCAGGTATCGCGGGTAGCGCGAATCGGCCTCGATCTTCTTGCGCAGCCCGGCAACGTGCACGTCCACGGTGCGGCTCATGGTTTCGCCAGCGAGGCTCCAGACCTTCTCCAGAAGTTCTTCGCGCGAAACCACCGCCCCGCGGCGCTCGATGAGGTACTCGAGCAGGCGGAATTCCGCCGGCGACAGGCTAACCGGCTTGCCCTTGCGCTTTACCTCGTGCTTTTGCAAATCCACGCTGACGTCGCCGAACTCCGCCCGCCCGGCGTTGATGACCGGCCGCCCGGCGCGGCGCAGCAGGGCCTCGATGCGCGCCATCAGCTCCACCGGCTCGCAGTTTTTCTGCACGTAGTCGTCGGCGCCGAGCTTGAGGCCGAGCACGCGGTCCACCACTTCGCCGCGCGCCGTCAGCATGAGCACGGGCGCGCTGACGCCATCGCGGCGCAGATCGCGGCAGATATCGAACCCGCTTCTGCCCGGCAGCATGACGTCGAGCACGATCAAATCGAAGGCGTGCATTCGCGCCAGGTCGTAACCGGCAGGTCCGGTCTTCGCCCACTCGACCTCATAGCCTTCGGCTTGCAGGCGGTCCACCGTGCCTACGCCGAAGGCGGCTTCGTCTTCGACAAGCAGGATGCGGCTCATACGGGGAGGTGTAGTGTGAACGTGCTGCCGCGGCCCGGCTCGCTCTCCAGCGTGACCGTGCCGTGATGCGCCTCGGCGGCGCTGCGCACCAGGCTGAGGCCCAGGCCGGATCCGGGTGTCTGCGCTTCGGTCGCCGCCTGCCCGCGACAGAACGGCTCGAAGATTTGTTCCTGCTCGGACGCGTCGATGCCGGGACCGCGGTCTTCCACGCTGATCCGCACTTCCTTCTGCGCGGCTGCGCAAGAGGCGCTGACGCGCAGCCAGCGTCCGCCGCCGGCGTGCTTCTCGGCGTTGCTCAGCAGGTTGTCGAAGGCAGTGCGCAAGAGGCTGGCATCACCCGGCACGGCGGGCACGTCGGAGCTGACGGCAATCTCCACCTGGAAGCCGCAGGCACGCAGTTGCTCGCGGCGCGCCTCAACCGCCTCGGTAATCAGCGCCCGCAGGTCCACGGGGTTTCTGAGCGGACGGCGCAAACCGGAGTGGATGCCCGCGTACTGCAGGGTCTGCTCCACCATGTCGTTCAGGCGGCGGGCCTGGTTATGCATCAGCTCGCCGTAATTGCGGACCTTGTCCGGGCCGGACACCAGCCCGTCGGCCTGGTTCTGCGAGAGCATGGAGATCGCCGACAGCGGGCTGCGCAACTCGTGCGACACCGCGGCCACGAACTGCATCTTCTGCTCGGCCAGCTGCTGCATCCGCCGCACCGCCACGACGAGGAATACCATGGCGGCGATCAGCAGCGCTTCCACGCCGAGGCTGAGGAGCAGGTTGCGCCGGCGCGTCTGCTCGAACGCGACCGCCAGCGGGACTCCTTTGTGCGCGACCTGCAGCTCCCACACGCCTTGGTCGAATAGCTCGCGCGCCGCCGAAGGCGGTGCCCCAACGATGGTGGATTCGAAGCGCTCGATGAAGATTGCGTTCTGCCCGGTTCGCGCGGGCTGCGGATGGAGCGGCGGAGTCAGATGGACGGGCGACACGGTGCCGAAGGGCTTCTTCAGATCCGCCTGCAAGGGCCTGCCATAGAGAACTTCGGGCGGCTGGGTGCGCGTAAGCACGGCGAAGTCGTACTCGCGCGCCGACGTCTCTCCGAAGGCGCGGGCGATGGCCTGCGGGAAGAGTTCGTTGCGCAGGTAATTCTCGTCCAGCCTGGCCACAAAGCAGCGCCCTGGCCGCTGCGTAAACGTCCGCAGGATGCCGACCGCGGGCGTTCCCTGCGCATCGAGCGAGGTGACTTCGTACAGCGGCGCCACCAGCGCCATGGGGTGGGTCAGCGGCATGGAGCCGCAACGGCGAAGCGTCAACCATGCCGGCGCTTCCGCGGGCACAAACGTCCCCTCCGCCGACAGCCGCATCACGCGCGGCGGCGTTGCGGAATCGGCCAGCGAATCCACCGCCACGCGAATGGTGTGGGGAGAGGCGACTCCCGGCGCAGTACCTTGCTTGCCGCCGTCCGACGCATTACCGGGATGCTGTGATGGCGCATTCGCACCGCTCGGAGCAGCGTCCGCGCCGGCATCCGACCGCGCCGCGTTTTGCGCGTGTTCGCTGCGCGTCTGCTGCTCGACGGTAATGGCGAGCTCGTCGTGTCGCGTGGTTACGACGCGTCTCCCGCTCTTCCCGGTTTTCTTTCCCGCGACCGGCGTAGCGGAGAAATCGAGGTAATACAGCTCGCTGATGACCCTGGGAACGCCGGTAAGCTTCTCGCCCGACTTGACCGCGTTGGCGACGTCGTTCTGCAGGAATGCCACCGTCTTGGTTGCGATCTGGTCAAAGTCGGTGGCGAAGAGCTCCGCCGAGGACTGCAGGTGCTCCCGCTCGCGCTGCGCGTCGGCGGCGGCCACCCGCGCCGACCAGCGGTACTGCACCGCCGCCAGCGCCGCCAGCAACACGGCGGCACCGGCGCAAATCGCCAGCAGGGTCCGGGCTCCAAAAAACCGCTGCATTCAGCTGCAGTCTAGCCAACATCGGCGGAGACCACAATCGCCGCACGCGGCAATACCCGGCACAGTCGCGCCATGGCAGGCGCGCGCCAGGCGCGTAAGCCTCTCATTCGAGAACAGAAAGGTAACTTGCCTACGTATGGGTATCGGACTGGGGCAATTCGACGACGAAACACGCGCCGCCGCCTTCCGCGGGGGAAAACGTGATCGAACCTCCATAGGCATCGATGAGCGTCCTGGTGATAGCGAGACCGAGACCGTAGCCGCCGCTCTCGCGCGAGCGCGAACGGTCGCCGCGATGGAAGCGGTCGAAAATATGCGGCACGTCTTCCGGCGGCACTCCCGGCCCGCTATCGCGCACCGTGATGCGAGCCGAACCGTTGCGGCGCGCGCCGGTGATTTCGACCTCGGATTCCGCCGGCGCGTAGCGGATCGCGTTCTCGATCAGGTTGGTCCAGATAATCTCCAGGTCCTCGGAATCGGCATGCACGAAGATGGGATCGTCGCCCGCGGCGAGGACTACCCGTACGGAGCGGCTGCGGGCGAACGGCGCCAGGCGAACGATTGCCGACTCGCATGTGGCCACGACGTCAACGGCGGACACCTCGCCCTGTGTACCCTGCGCGGCGCGCTGCTCGGCACGCGCCAGCCGAAGCAAGGAGTGGAGCAGGGTTTCCAGGCGCGCCAGATCGGCGAGCGCATCGTTGATGCCGGCGCGGTACGCTTCCTCGGACCGCGGTTGTTGCACCAGCGATTGCAGCGTGGACTTCAGGATCGCGACCGGCGTCTTCAGCTCGTGCGCCGCATTGGCGGTGAAATCGCGCTGCTGTTCGAAGGCCGCGCGTAGCGTGCTCAGCATGGCTTTCATCGCCGCCGTCAATGGCGCGACCTCAACCGTGTGGAGCGTCGAAGGCGGCGGATCCAGTTGCCAGTTGGTGGCGGAGATCGCAGCGGCGCTGGTGGCGAGATCGGACAGCGGGCGCAGTCCGCTCCGGATCGCCCACACACTGAGCCACACCGACAGACCGAGCAGGAGAACGCCGGCAATCAGCACCGCCGACATCGCGCGGAACAGAGATTGGCGCATTTCCTGCGTGCTGGAGGCGTAGGCAACGTTCAACGTGATGCCGCTGGTGCTGTCGTCTTCCTCCTTATCGAGCACGGGAAGGCCCTGGAGATGAATCGCGCGGTAGGGGATGCCCTGAAGTTCGAAGTCCCCGGTCTCGCGAATGAATATGCGCGCGGCGTCGGCCGGGGAAGCTGCCAGCACCTTGCCTTCGGAGCTTTCGATGTAATAAAGGTCGGGCGTGCCGGAGGGCGGCGTTCGGGGAAGCAGGCTGCCATCGAACTCGAGTTGCGGCTGCGGACCCTCGGTGAAGCGAACCAGGGCGGCGACGCTCATCGCTCGGCCATAGAGAGCCGCATCGAAGGAGCGCTGCGCGTGGCGGCGCATAATGGACGTCGCCAGCACCAGCAGCGACGCGACGAGCAGAAGCTCCGCCACAGCTACGCCGAACACGATGCGCCGCCGGATCGAAAACGTCTTCATGATTCCTTCAACATGTAGCCGTGCCCGCGGATGGTGTGGATCACTTTGCGCCGTCCGCCTTCCAGCTTGCGCCGCAATCCGGAAATGTAGACTTCGATGACGTTGCTGAAGCGCTCCCAGTTGAAGTCGTACAAGTGCTCCAGCAGCTCGGTCTTGGTCACCACCGCTCCACGACGGTGAGCCAGGTACTCCACCACGCGATACTCCATTCCGGTCAGAGCCACTGGCTTGCCGCCGACACGGACCACACGGTCCGAGGTATTGATTTCGACGTCGCCGACGCGGAAGACTGCCGCGCCCTCGCCTTTGCCGCGACGGATCAGTGCCTTCGAGCGGGCAATCAGTTCTCCGAGGTCGAAGGGCTTGCACACGTAGTCGTCGGCGCCGGCATTCAGCACTCGAACCACGGTTTCCTTGTCGTCACGCGCGGTAAGCACCAGGACCGGCACCTTCGAACCGGAATCGCGCAGTTGCTTGAGCAACGCCTGCCCGCTCACTTTCGGCAGCATCAGGTCGAGGATGACCAGGTCGTAGGGGTTGGACTGCGCCAGGTACAGGCCCTCCGCGCCGTCGGCTGCACGATCGGTGGCATAGCCCGCGCTTTCGTGCAGGGCCCGGCTGACGTTCGCCGCCAGGCGTTGTTCGTCCTCTATGACGAGTACGCGCACAGCGCCCAAGATAGCACTGCCCGCAACATCGCCAAACCGCCGCCGCGGCACTTAAGGTTGCCTTAATCTTCCCTCGTCCATATTCATCGATTCGATGCCCGGGTGGATGGATTGCGTTTGCGCAGCGCG
This sequence comes from Terriglobales bacterium, assembly GCA_035763305.1. Classification (GTDB taxonomy): domain Bacteria; phylum Acidobacteriota; class Terriglobia; order Terriglobales; family Acidobacteriaceae; genus DASUBK01. The sequence goes on from DASUBK010000300.1 coordinate 15,256, forward strand.
AAAACGCTTCGGCAGTCGGCACATGTTCGACAGCTCTCCTGCGTCTTCCTGACGCTGCTCGCCCTCTGCGTGTGGCATCCGGAAGGCGCGGCGGGGCAAGCCGCTCCTCTGGATCTGAGAACGGTGCTGACAACCGCCCAGTCAAGCAACCTGGAATTGCGCGCGGCGCGACAGCAGCGAGCGCTCGCGATTGCGGGGATCACCACTGCAGGCTTGCTGCCGAACCCGACCTTGAGTTTCGCGGCTGCCAAGGACTCGCCGCACGAAGGCATCACGCTCGACCTTCCCCTCGAACTCGGCGGCAAGCGCGGAAAGCGGCTGGCCGTCGCGCGCGAGGAGCAGAGGTCGATCGAAATCGACGTCTCCGTACTGGAGCGCCAGATCCGCCGCCGCACCCGGCAGGCCTTTTACCAGGCCGTTGCGGCGCAAACCGACACCGCCCAGGCGAAGGTCGCCCTGGACCTTGCGACTCGCACGCGCGACATGGTCCAGGCGCGATTCCAGGCCGGCGACGTCGCCCAACTCGACGTAATCCAGGCGGAGGTCGAGGTCGCCAGAGCCAATGCAGATTACGAAACGGCGGCCCAGGCGCAGCGCTCGGCGGAGGTGTTGCTTGCCGGACTGTTGAATCGCTCGATAAACGCGCCGCTCTCGCTTTCCGGAAAGCTCGACGACTTACCCGCTTCTCCCGCGCTCGATGCCGTCACTACCCAGGCCATGCAGTCGAACGCGGACCTGCAAAAAACGGCACAGGATCTCCGCACTGAAGAGAAGCGGCTGGCGCTGGCCAAGTCGCAGCGCATTCCGAATCTCGATCTGCAGCCGGGATTGGATTTCAACTCGCCGCCGGAGTTTCATGAGGGCGGGCGCGGAGGAGTGTCGGTGGCGATCCCGCTCTTCAACCGGGGACAGGGCGACATCGCGCTGTCGAACGCGCGGCTCAGCCTGCTGCGGCTCACGCTTGAATCGCAACGGCTGAACGCGTCGGCGCAGGTGGCGGCGGCGTACTTCGATTTTGTGGCGAAGCTGCACCAGGCGGAGCAGTATCGCCAGAACATCCTGCCGCAGAGCGAGAGACTGCTGAGCATGGCGGAAGACAGCTACCGGGCGGGCAAAACCAGCCTGCTGACGTTGATCGACGCCCAGCGCCGCCTCAACGATGTTCGCAAGGCTTACCTGGACAGCTTGCTGGCCGCGCAAAATTCCTTTGCGGCGCTGGAGGAAGTCGTGGGAGCGCCCCTTGATTAGCCGGCGACGCCGATGGAGCGCGCTGGTGGTTCTCGTCGCCATCTCGCTCGCCGCCTGCGGGAAACGCGGCGGCGGCGACGAAGACGAGGCCAAGGCCGGCGAGCCTGTGCCCGACGTCACGGTGACGAAGGTCACACGTGAAGTGGTCGTGGACGAGCTCATCGTCAACGGCAACCTGGCCGCGCTTCCCAACCGTGACGCGAAGGTCGCGGCGCTGGTTCCCGGCCGCATCGCGCAGGTCCTGGTGGTCGAAGGAGACCAGGTACGGGCGAACCAGCCTGTCGCCGAGCTTGATGCCACCCTGCTGCGGGAGCAGGAGCGCCAGGCCGAAGCCGCCGTGAACCAGGCGAAAGCCACGGTGGCCAACGCGCGTATCTCGGCGCAACGGGAGGAGATGCTCCTCGGCCGCGGAGTCTCGTCGCGGAAGGAAGTGGAGGACGCGAGGACCCAACTCGCCGTCGCCGAAGCGACCCAGCAGCAGCAGGAAGCGACCTTGGCGACGGCCCGCGCCCAGGTTGCGCGGTCGGTGGTGCGTGCTCCGTTTGAAGGCACGGTGGTCAAGAGGTTCGCCGCCGCCGGGGAGCAAGTGGACGGCACCGCGGCTCAGCCCATCGTGGAAGTAGCCCAGATCGAGACCTTGGAATTGCTGGGCACGGTTCCGGCGGCACGGTTGTCGGAGATCCGCACCGGCGAAGCATTCACCTTTCAGACCAACGCGCAGCCGGGGGCGACATTCACGGCGAAGGTCGTGAGCGTGTTGCCGGCCGTCGATCCGGCGACCAATAACGGCACGGTCCGCATTCGCGTGGCTAACCCCAAACATCAGCTCAAGCTCGGCCAGTATCTTTCGGTGGACCTGCCGCTGAAGAGCCGGGGACCGAGGCTCGTCGTCCCCAAGCAGGCGATCTACCCCGACCAAGCCGGAGAGCCGCACGTCTACAAGGTCACCGGCGATGAGGCCGAGCAGGTTGCGGTTCAACTCGGGATCCAGACCAGGGACAAAGCCGAAATCGTTTCCGGTGTTGGCGAGGGCGACACCGTCATTCTCAGCGGCGGCTACGGCCTGCCGGAAAGAGCCAAGGTGCGCGTGAAGCAATGAACCTCGTTCGAGCCGCGCGCAACAACAGCCGGGCTGTCTTCCTGCTGACGGCGGCGCTGACCGCCGCCGGATTGGTTGCGCTGTTTCAGTTGCCCAGCAATATTTATCCGGAGTTGAATTTCCCGCGCATCGTGGTGCTGGTCCACACCGGCGACCTCTCTCCCGACACCATGCTGCTCACGGTCACGCGTCCGATCGAAGAGCAGGTGAGCACGGTGCTGGGAGTTCGTCGCGTGCGCTCGCGGACCATTCGTGGCGGCACCGAGATCTCCGTCTTCTTCGCCGACGACATGGACATGCAGCAGGCGCTGCAACTGGTGCAGGCGCGAGTAAACGAGGCCCAGCCGGACCTTCCCGCGGGAACGCAAATCGAGGTGGAGCGGCTGAGCCCGACGGTCTGGCCGATCCTGAGCCTGGTGCTGAACGGCAACGTTCCCGACGCCGACCTGCGCGACTTCGCCGTCTACAACCTGCGTCCTGCGATCAGCCGCGTCCCCGGCGTGGCCCGCGTCGAAATCGACGCCACCGACACGCGCGAAATCTCCGTCATCGTCGATCCGCAGAAGGCGCTGGCCCAGCGCATCAGCATGCCCGACATCGCCGACCGCCTGAAGGCCACGAACGAGATCACCAGCGTCGGCCGCCTGGACGAGAACTACCAGCAGTACCTCGTCCTCGCCAACTCGCAGTACAAGAGCCTCGACGACATTGCCAACACCGTCATCAGCAACGATCCCAACAACCCTGTCCGCCTGAAAGACATTGCCGAGGTGAAGCAAGGCACTGCCGACCGCCGCACTCTGGTTACCGGAAACGGCAAGCCGGCGGCGATCATCAACGTCACCCGCCAGATCGGCGGCAACATCAACACCGTCTCCGAGGGCGTGAAGGACGTTGCCTTCAACCAGAAGAACCTGATTCCCGCGACGCTGCACATCTCCACCGTTTACGACCTCGCCGAGTTCGTGCAGGAGTCGATCGCCAGCGTGCGCGATGCCATCCTCATCGGCGCCCTGCTGGCGGTGGTGATCCTCTTTGTCTTCCTGCGCAACCTGCGGATCACCATCGTAGCCGCCGTCAGCCTTCCGTTGACTGTGACCGCGACGTTCTTCTTCGTGAAGCTGCTCGGCGGCACGCTCAACCTGATGTCGCTGGGCGGACTGGCCATCGCCATCGGCCTGGTCATCGACGACGCGGTCGTCATCGTGGAAAACATCTATCGCCACATCGGCACCGGCGAGACCGTCGAGACTGCCGCCGAAAACGGCACGCAGGAGCTCATCGGCCCGGTGATCGGTTCGACGCTGACCACGGTGGTCGTCTTCCTGCCGCTCGGGTTTCTGAAGGGCGCGGTGGGCGAGTTCTTTGTCGCGCTCTCAATGACGCTGACCGCGTCCGTTCTGCTCTCGCTCCTCTACGCCTTGACCTTCGTTCCGCTGTTCGCCGAGTACCTGCTGGCCAAGTCGAGCTTCCGGGAATCCTCCGCGCGCTTTATCGAGCCAGTGAATCGCGCCTACGAGCGCGGCATCCGCTGGGCGCTGGGGCGCAAGATCGTCGTCGGCGCCGCGGCGGCTGTCCTGATCGTGCTGGCGGTGTTCGCCTACCTGAATCTCGGCACCGGCTTCCTGCCCGAGATGGATGAAGGAGGCTTCGTCCTCGATTACGTCACGCCTCCCGGAACCTCGCTCAGCGAGACCGATTCGCTCGTCCGCCAGATGGAAGCCAAAGTCGCCGCCTTGCCGGAAAAGTCCGCGTTCTCCCGCCGCACCGGCGCCGAACTCGGGCTCTTCGCCACCGAGCAGAACAAGGGCGACATCCTGGTCAAACTCAAGCCGCGTTCGCAGCGCAAGCGGGACATCGACGACATCATGAACGGCCTGCGCGCCGACATTAACAAGTCCATCGCCGGCGTGGATATCGAGTTCACCCAGATTCTCCAGGACATGCTCGGGGACCTCGAAGGCTCGCCCGAGCCGGTCGAGGTCAAGATTTTCGGCAGCAGCAGCGAGGAACTGAACAAGATCGCCGACGACCTCGGCCCCAGGATCGAGAAGGTCGCGGGCATCGTCGACTACAAGGGCCCGCAGGCCGGCAACCCCGAGCTGCTGATCAATGTTGACCCGACGCAAGCCGCGCACGTCGGCCTCACCGTGGACCAGGTCACGCAGCAGTTGCAGGATTCGCTGCTGGGCGATTCCACCACCGACCTGCGCCAGAGCGACCGCCTGATTCCCATTCGCGTGCGCTATCCCGATTCGTTCCGCTACCAGGAGAACAGCATCCGGCAGTTCCCCATCGTGACGGCGAACAAGCAGGTGGTGCCGCTGCAATCGCTTGCCAGCATCGCGCAAGCGCGCGGCCAGAACGAGCTGCTGCGCGAGAACCAGCGATTGATGATCGTGCTCACCGCGAGGCTGGAGAACCGCGACCTGGGCAGCGCCATCGCCGACGTCAAGAAGGTCATGAGCGAAGCCAAACTCCCTGTCGGCTACACGTGGGAAATCGGCGGGCAGTACGCATCGCAGCAGGAGTCGTTCCACGAGTTGCTGGCGGTGCTGGGGCTGGCGCTGGCGGCGGTGTTCACCGTGCTGGTCATCCAGTTCCGCGCCTTCCTGCCGGCGCTGGTGATCATCTCCGCGGCGCCCATGTCGCTCATCGGTGTGTTCTTCCTGCTGCTCATCACCGGCACGCCGCTGAACGTCTCCTCGTTCATGGGCATCATCCTGATGGTCGGCCTGGTGGTGAAAAACGGCATCATCCTCTTCGAGTATTACGAGCGCCTGCACGGAACCATGTCAGTCACCGACGCGCTGGTGCAGGCCGGCCGCATCCGCCTGCGCCCCATCCTGATGACCACGCTCTGCACGCTCTTCGGGCTGCTGCCGCTGGCGTTAGGCATCGGTTCCGGCGCGGAACTGCAGAAGCCGCTCGCCATCGCGGTCATCGGCGGACTCACCATTTCGACCTTCGTCACCCTGGTCCTGATCCCGGTGCTGTACGCGTCGGTGCGCGGACTGGGAACTGGTAACCGGGAACCAGCACAGCAGCCGTGATTCCTGACGCCCGCGCCTCAAGCGACCCGCGAAGCCTCTTCCTCGGCGGAATCGGCGGGAAGAAAGATGGAGAAGCAGGTCCCGGTGGAGCCGTTTTCCCAGGAATGAAAGCGAATGCTGCCGCCGTGCTTCTCGATGATCGCCTTGGATACCCACAGGCCGAGACCGGTTCCGAAGTCCGCTTTGGTGCTGAAGAAGGCTTCGAAGAGCCGGTGGCGAAACTCCCGCGGGATGCCGGGACCGGTATCAGTGATGCTGATGCGCACCCCGCGCCGCTGCGGGTTGCGCCAGTCGAACGAGGGCCGCACGGCGATGCCGAGGCGTCCACCCACTAACATGACGTCGAGAGCGTTGGAAAGCAGATTGGAGATGACCTGGCGCAGTTCTCCGGCGACCACGGTCACGCGCGGCGCCGCCTCATAGCGCTTGATCACCTCGATGCCGCGGGCTGGAGCCCTGGATGCCGGGGGCGCTGCCGATATCCAGCGATCCGGGAGCGGGGCGAATGTGCATCACCAGAAACGAGTACGAGCCGCGCAGCCGCCAGAACGAGGCCGGGCGCCACTCCGGCGCGATTTCGCCTCCCGACGTATTCCCCTCCAGGCTGTTTCCGAATTGCGCCGGAAGCAGCAGGTGAGTGGGAGCAGGATTCGTTTCGACGAAAGGAGCGCCGGTAATTTCCTCGCTGAATAAACTGCTGTACTGGTTGAAGAAACCGGCGACGTCTACGTAGACCAACGGGCGCCAGGCGCAGCGCCTCGGGAATGGTGGTGGCGCCGGAGCGAATGATGTCGTCGTGAGTAATGATGTAGATTGCCGCCGGCGTGTGCCAGACCTGCTCCGGCTACTTGCTCACGCTGGTGACTTCAATATTGCCGAGCTGCTCTAAAGAAAGCTCTTTCAGCGATTTCGGCTGCTGCGCCTCACCCATGGCAGCCGCTGCCATTAGAAGGCACACGAATCCCTGCGCGCCGGCGCGCCACAACCGCCTGCTTGTACGGCAGGGCACATGGCCCATCGCGAGACGCTCCTCGGCTAAGGCAGAGATCGGGGAGGACGCTGACGGCAAACGGGGTTCGATGCGGTAGCGGTACTTTGGTTGGCTCATCGCGTCGGCCCAACCAAGCCGTTCGTTTAGCGAAAAGCCGCCGGGCCGAAATGGCGGCGCAGGATGGCGCGAGGCAATTCCTTGCCGGCTCCGGTATCACACGGCTGCAGAAGTGTGGATGCCTGCACGTCAGTGGGTCGCCAGCGGGACGGCGGCCCTGCTGCGCCGATTCTTGTGCCAGCACGAGATTTCGTTGATGGCATGGATGGCGGCTTCGACGTGCTCGTCGGTATTGAACGGGCCGATGGAGAACCGTACGCTGCCGTGCAGGTCAAGCGTTCCGAGCTGCTGGTGTACCAGCGGCGCGCAATGCAATCCAGTGCGCGTGGCGATGCTGTAATCGCAGTCGAGCATCACGCCGACGTCGCCCGCCTCGGCGCCTGCAAGATTCATCGAAATCGTCGACAAGTGATGGTCGAGCGAAGAACAGCAGTAGAGCTGCACGCCGGCTACGTCGCGGATGCCGTCCACAAGCTTGCGCGCCAGCCTCATCTCCTCCGCGTGGATCGTGGCGGGACCGCCTTGCTGCTCGATCCACTCCTGCCCCGCCCACAGCGCCGCCACCCCCACCATGTTCGGCGTGCCGTATTCGAGGCGCCAGGGGAATTCTTCCAGGTGGTAGGGATACGCGGAGCGGACGCCGGTGCCTCCGGCACGCGTTTGCCGGACCTCCACATGCTTGCGCACGCAGACGCCGCCGATCCCCATGCAGCCCATCAGGCCCTTGTGGCCGGTGAAGGCAAGCACGTCCACGTTCATCTCTTTCATGTTGATGGGAACCACGCCGGCGGTCTGCGCGGTATCGATGGCGAAGGTGATCCCGCGCTCTTTGCAAACGGCCCCAATTTCCCTCACCGGCTGCACGGTGCCGATGACATTGGAGCCGTGGTTCACGATGACCAGCTTGGTGTTCGGACGGATAGCTTGGCGCACGTCGCCCGGATCGATATACCCGTTGCCGTCGAAGGGAAGGAACGTTGCGGAAACCTGCGCGTCGCGCACCAGGTGATTGATCGGCCGGATCACCGAATTGTGCTCGAGATTGGTGGTGATGACGTGATCGCCCGGCCCGAGGAGGCCGAAAACGATCAGGTTCAGCGCATCGGTGGCGTTGTAGCCGAAGCACAGGCGATCGGAGGCGTCTTCATCGCCGCCGAAGAACTTCGTCATCTTCTTTCTTAAGCGGTCGAGGAGCGAGCCGGCTTCGAGGGCAAGGTCGAAGCCGCTGCGGCCGGGATTCACGCCGGTGGCGCGATAGAAATCCATCATGAACTGGTACACCGGCTCAGGCTTGGGCCAGGCAGTCGCCGCGTTGTCGAAGTAGATCAGTTGCTTGTCCATCGCTCGTTCCTCGATCAATGAAATTCCCATTGGATGAACCCCGGTTTCACATCGGTCATGGCGTTGACGATCAGCTCGGCCAGCCCGCCGTAAAGAATTCCGCTGTTCTCCCACAGGCCGTGGTACTGGATGAGGTCGCGCAGCTGGCCTTTGCAGTTGGAGCACGGCGCGCACACGTACTTCCGGGTCTCGGGCCCCGGCTGGTCGGCGAACGCCTCCAGCATCTGGCGCACCTTGCGGCGTCCGGCGACGCTCATGCGCCAGTCGAGGAAATTGTTGCCGCTCATGATGGCGAAACCCGATCCGCCGCCGCAGCAGTAGTTGTCCACGCCGTGCGGCGTCATCTCGCGGAATTGCGGGCAGATGGCGCGCAGGATCTCGCGCTGCGGTTCCACGATTCCCATCAGCCGCACCATGTTGCAGGGGTCGTGCAGGGTGACCGGGAAGTTGTTGCGCGTGGGGTCGAGCTTGAGCCGGCCGCCGCGCACGATGTCGCGCAGCAGGACCAGCGCGCTCTCGCGCGGGATGTTGAGATCGCCGGTGAGCAGGCGGTCGGCGACGACCATCGATGCCTTGTGCCCGTGCCCGCACTCGCCGAGCACCATCTTCTTGACCTTCAGCTTGCGCGCCGCCTCGGCTTGGCGCGTCGCAATACGCGCGAACTGCACGTCGTCGTACCAGACGCCGTAGTTCACGCTGTCGTAAGCGGTCAGCTCGCTCGACATCGTCCAGCTGACGCCCGCGGCTTCGAGAATCACCGCGAACGCAATCGGGTTCTCCGGCCAGGAAAGGATCTCGCCGGCGTTGTGAATCAGCAGGACGTCGGCGCCTTCCTTGTCCCACGGCGTGTGAACGGAGACCCCGGTCTGCTCTGGCGCCTCCTGGTCGAGGAATTCGACATTGTTCTTCACGGCCTTGGGGTTCATGCCGGTGGAGGACCCGACTTCGAGCTGCACCACGGAGCCCTTCTCGTGCAGTTCCCTGGGCGCGATGCCCATTTCCATGCTGAACAGCTTGCGCACTTCGTGGGCGATCAGGCCGTTGTCGACGCCGATCGGGCAGGCCTGCGCGCAGCGGCGGCAGAGCGTGCAGCGATAGGCGAGTTCCGCGAGGCGTGCAACGGTCGTGGCGTTCAGTTCAATGTGTTCGCCGCGCATTCGGGCCAGGAG
>DASUBK010000301.1:0-4854 GCA_035763305.1 Terriglobales bacterium
TCCGCGATCATCCGCGCAAATCCGCGGTTAGCTTCTTCTTCGATGACCCGATGACCCGATTCCGCTACGCCTTCGCCCGCCGCGCCTTCATTGCCTTCTTTTTCTTCTTCCACTCCACGCTGAACACGCGCAGCGGTTCCGACTTCCCCTTGACCAGCAGCGGCTTCAGCGCCGCGAGCGTGAACGCCGATCCCAATTCCGCCGCCGTGTCCGCGCTCACCAGCACCTGCGCCGGCAGCGCGTGCGACATCAGCCGGAAGGCCACGTTCACCGGGTCGCCGATCACCGTGTAATCCAGCCGCCGCGGCGAGCCAATGTTGCCTGCGGTCACGATGCCCGTGTTCACCCCGATGCCCACGCCCAGCTTCGGCCAGCCGCGCTCGCGCGCGTCGCGATTCAGCTCCGCCATCAGTTGCTCGATGGCCACCGCCGCCCGCACCGCCCGCACCGCGTCGTCGCGCTTCGACAGCGGCGCGCCGAACAGCGCCATCACCGCGTCGCCCATGTACTTGTCCAGCGTCCCGCCGAACTCGAAGATCACGTCGGTCACGCGGGTGAAGAACGCATTCAACACCTCGACGATCGTCTCCGGCGGCAGGTTCTCCGCCATGGCGGTGAAGCCGCGAATGTCGGCGAACAGAATGGTGACCTTCTGGTTCGCGCCGCCCAGCCGGATTCCCTGCGGGTCGGCCGCCACCATCTCCACCACTTCGGGAGCGAGGAAGCGCTCCAGCGCCCGCCGCCGCGCGTCTTCCTCCGCCAGTTGCCGGTGCGCGGTGGCATTCTCCACCGCCGCCGCCGCTTGCGACGCGATCACGGCGAACACGTTCATCTCTTCCTGGGTGAACGCCGCCGCTTTTTCCATGTTGTCCACGTACAGTATGCCGAACAGCCGCCCGGTATTGGCGCCGGCCAGCGGCGCGCACATCGCCGAGCGCAGCCCCGACGACTTCATGCTGTCGCTGGCCGAAAAGCGCTCGTCGCAGCCGAAATCCGAAATCAGGATCGGCTCCGGGTTGGCCTTCATGCGCTGCAGGATGGCGCGGCTGAGAATGATCTGCGGCTGTTCCGCGCCCGGGGCGCGGCGATACTTGACCTCGGTCTGCCGCAGCACCTTGCCGGTCTCGTCCATCATCATCACGAAACCGCGCTCCACGTTCTCGATGCGGAAGGCCAGCTCCAGCATGGCCGAGCCGATGTCATCCACCGACAGCCGCGACTGCAAAGTCTTGCCCGCGTCGTACAGCAGCCGCAGCAGGTAGTTCTCGTGCGCCAGCTTCCAGAATTGCTGCAGGATTTTCGGCGTGTCCGCCTCGGGCTCGATGCGCGTGGCCGTCTGCGCGCGTCCCTTGAGAACGTTCTTCAGCGTGGACGGCACTTCCGCCTGGCGCACCACCAGCGCCGCGTCTTCTACCGACTCGTACTTCAGGGCGTAGGCGCCGACATGAAACACGTCTCCGTCGCGCAGCGGGTGCTCTTCCGCCAGCCGCTGCCCGGCCATCATGACGCCGTTGGTGCTGCCGCGGTCGCCGACGCTGAAGCCGCCCTTCGTCTGCTTCACCACCGCGTGGTAACGCGACACGCTGTTGTCGGGGAGGACCAGATCGTTGGCGCTGCCGCGGCCGATGGTCAGGATGGACCGCGTGATCTCCAGGATGCCGCGTTTCCCGTCGGGCGCGGTGATGATCAGGCGCGGCATGGGCTGTCCGTTACTGCTTCTCCAGTTGAACGTCCACCGGGACCACGCTTCCTTCCTTCACCTCGACCGCCTTGGTCAAGGCCTTGTAGCCCGGCATGCGCACCGTCACCGTGTACGAGCCCGGCTTGATCGGCATCCGCACCGGACTGCGCGCCGGAACCTCGAAACGATTGATCCACACATCGGCGCCCTTGGGCCGGGTCCGGATCTCGATCACGCCCCGCCCATCCGGCACTCCGGTGAACAAGCGCTTCACCCGGCTCAAGGGATTGACGGACACCGGCTGCGGCGCATCGAAAGGAGGCTCGCCCGCTCTGTCGGCCGGCTTCGCGGCCGTCGCTGTCGCCTGTTCCTGGGGTTTGCTCAGTTTGGGCGTTAGATTCAGCGTCTGCCCTACGCCCACATTCACCAGCACCGTCTCCGCGCCGTACCCGCTCAATTGCAGCACGACGCGGTGCGGCCCCGCGTTCACCTCGATTTTGTTGGGAGTGACCTGCCCGGAGGGCTGTCCATCCACCACGATCGCCGCCCCCGCGGGATCGCTGGTCACCTCGAGATATCCCTTGGACGTGCCGGCCGCCGCTTCGCCCGCCGGCTTGCTCTCTTCGCTTGCCGGCACTTCCGCTGTCGATTCCGCCGCGCCCGCGGGCTGGCTCTGCTGCCGCACCGTCGTGGCCGGCCTTACCGGCGCAGCGGGCTGCGTTGTGTTCTGTTGCTGTGCTACTGGCGGCGCAGGCGGTTTATGAAACTTCCAATATCCGACCCCGAGCAGCGCGATCAGCAGCGCCGTCAGCGCGGCGATGACTCCCACCGGCGGCCCGGGCTTCGCGCCTTTCATCACCGGCCGCGGAAGCGGCGCCGGTCGCGACAGCGCCATCGCCAGCCGCGTCGGCGGCGGAGGCGGTGCGTTCGAGTCTGTTGCCGGGCTCACCGGCGCCGGCGCCGGTGCCGGTGCCGCGCCGGACATCGTCACTGCCTGCATCGGCGCGGGCGTCCTCACCGACGAACTGCCGGTGCTCGCCGGAGACAGCATCGAACCCGTCAGCGCCGATGGCGGCAGCACGCCCGTCGACACCGCCTGTTGAATCTGCTCGTCGAGCACGGTCGTCGGTTCCGGGGCATCGACGCCAAAGGCCTTGTACGACTGCAGCGCCTTGGCCAGCTCCGCGCCCGACTGGTAGCGCGATTCCGGCGCCTTTTCCAGCGCCTTGAGCACCACCGCGCTCAGCCCCGGATGGATGGTCACATCCAGGTCGCGTGGCGGAATGGGATTCTCGTGCACGATCTTGTAGACGATCGTGGTCACGTTCTCGCCGGTGAACGGCCGCTCCCCGGTGATCAGCTCGTACAGGATCACGCCTACGCCGAAAAGATCCGAGCGCCCATCGAGGGGCTTGCCCCGCACCTGTTCCGGCGCCATGTAGTTGGGCGTACCCAGCACCTGCCCGGTGCCGGTCATGGTGGCATTACCCGACTTGGCAATGCCGAAGTCCATGATCTTGGCGATCGGCCCCGCCATCATGATGTTGGCCGGCTTCACGTCGCGATGGATCACGCCCTTGTCGTGGGCGTAGTCCAGCCCGGCGCAGATCTGCGAGGTGATGTCCACGATCTCCTCGGTCGTCAGCCGCGCCTCGCGCATCCGCTGGTGCAGCGAGATGCCTTCGATGAACTCCATCGCGATGTAAAACAACCCTTCCCACTCGCCCGCGTCGTAGATGGTGACGATGTTGGGATGGTTCAGCACTCCGGCGGCCCGCGCCTCGTTGCGGAAGCGCTTCAGCATCTCTTCCGCTTCCATGCCGTGCACGTCGAGGCGCATGGTCTTCAGCGCCAGCGGGCGTCCGATGTTGGGATCGACGGCCTTGTACACCACGCCCATGGCACCCTTGCCGATCTCCTGCACGATCTCGTAGCGCGCGATTTTCTCGACGCTCATGGGCGATATCTTTACGGCCGCCTGGGGGATGCTCGATACGGACGGTAGCCGGCGGATGGCGGCTGGCGCAGCATCTCGGCCGGCTCCTCTCATCCGCTCGGGCGCGAGCGGCGGGTTTGGGGTGCACAATATAGCAACCCTGGGGCGAGCGTCAACGTAACTTCAGGGCTAGTCAAGCGCCAATTACCGCCTACCCACAGCTACCTCCCAGCACGGTACAATGGTAGGTTACATCCCAGTTTTGCAACTATTTAGGAGTGGACCGGGCGGCCCTGCCGCCGACACCGACTATGTTCGAAGTTAGCGTGGAAGATACCTTCGCCGCCGGGCACGCCCTGCGCGGCTACCGCGGCAAGTGCGAGAACCCGCACGGCCACAACTACAAGGTCCGCATCACCCTGGCCGGCGATGCCCTCGACAATATCGGCCTGCTCTACGACTTCAAGGACCTCAAGTCGGCCATGAACCAGATTATCGACCGCCTCGACCACCAGTTCTTGAACGACATCGAGCCCTTCCGCGAACTCAATCCCTCGGCCGAGAACATGGCCCGCTTCTTCTATACCGAGGCCAACAGCAAGCTGCGCAGCGCCACCAACGGCCGCGTCCGCGTCAAGGAAGTCAAAATCTGGGAGACCGATACCACGACCGCAACCTACTTCGAATAATGCCGAGTGCCGATTGCCGAATGATGCGGAGCCACTGACGATTCGGCACTCGGCACTCGGCATTGCGAATGGTGATCACGGAAATTTACCGTTCCATCCAGGGCGAGTCTTCCTTCGCCGGCCTGCCCTGCACCTTCGTGCGCCTGACCGGCTGCAACCTGCGCTGCTCCTGGTGCGACAGCGAGTACACCTTCACCGGCGGCACGCGCATGGAGCCCGCCGCCGTCGAAGCCGAGGTCCGCCGCCTCTCTCCCTCCGGCCTGGTCGAGATCACCGGCGGCGAGCCCATGCTGCAGGAAAAAGAGCTGCTGCCCTTCATGGAGCGCCTGCTCGCGCTCGGCTACGCCGTGCTGCTCGAGACCAGCGGCGAGCGCGACCTAGCCCGCGTTCCTCGCGCGGTGCACAAAATTGTGGACGTGAAATGTCCCGGTTCTTCGGAGGGCGAAACTTTCCGCTTAAAGAACCTCGAAACCCTCACTCCCGCCGACGAGGTGAAGTTCGTTCTCGCCGGCCGCGCCGACTACGAATTCGCCCGCGACTTCACTCGC
>DASUBK010000302.1:0-24282 GCA_035763305.1 Terriglobales bacterium
GCGTTCTGGTCAATACGCGCCTCGATCTGCAGCGGGCCATCCACCAGCTTCGTCTTGGGGAAGTCGTACACGACGGCCTTGCCGTAGTGCTCGCCGTCGCTGCGGCCGCCGATCCAGCCGATCAGGTTGTTGCGGTTGGCCGGCGTGAACGGCAGGATCTCGACGAACTCCAGGTCCTTCCCGTTCGGCAGCTTCATCAGCACGAACGACGGCTGCATCGTCTCCGTCACCTGACCGCCCTGCTGGTTCATGGAGACTTCCGTGGCCACGTTCCACAAGTCTTCCTTGTTGTAGAAGACCTCGGGATCGGTCATGTGGTAGAGCGCATAGACCTGCGCTTGCATCTCCAGCAGCAATTCCGGATAGCGCACGTGCCGCCGCAAGTCCGCGGGCATGGCCGACGCGTCGCGGAATAGCGACGGAAACAGGCGCCGGTAGCCCTCCAGTACCGGGTCGCCCTGGTGGAAGACGTAGAAGGTAGTGGCGCCGTTATATGCGTCCACCGCCACCTTCACGCTGTTGCGCATATAGCTGACCATCTGGTCACCGAGGCGGTAGTGCGTCGAATAGGGATACATGTCCGTGGTGGTGTATGCGTCCATCATCCACCACAAGCGCCCGTCGTCTCCGATGACCAGGTAAGGATCGGGATCGAGGGTGAGAAACGGCGCCAGGGTGGACACACGCTGTACCACGTTCCGCCGCATCAGCAGCCGGCTCTGCGGCGTGACGTCGTCGCTGAAGGGAAGTTTCCCCAGGTCGCCGCGGTCCATCGCCAGCAGCACCCGGCGGGCGAATCCCCCCAGTTCGATGCCGCCCGTGCCCTGATACTCGGTAAAGCTGTTGTCCTGTCCCTGGGGATAATTGAACTCCTTCTGCCGCGTCTTCACGTACACATCCGTGTTGGTCAGTTCGCCGAAGTAGATTTCCGGACGGGTGACCTTCACCTCGGCCACGGCGCTCTCCACCGGCATGTCGCTCAGCCACAGCGTCGGCAGACCCTCGGTGGTGAAGCCGTTGACGGGATTCATGGTCACGCCGTAGCCGTGGGTATAGATCAGCTTTTCGTTGATCCAGTTGCGGCTGCTCCCCGGCAGCTTCTCGACGTTCAATTCGCGCGCAGCCAGCATGACCTCGCGCATCTGCCCGTTCACCTGGTAGCGATCGATGTCGATGTCGGGAAAATCGTAGTAGGTACGGATTTCCTGGATTTGCCGCAGCGTGTCCTGCAGCGCTCTCCAGTCCCACAGGCGGATGTTTTGCAGGGTCGGCTGGTTCTGCGCCGGGTCGGCGGCTTGCGGGCTCAGGTCCACGGAGAAATCGTGGCGGGTGATGTCGTCCAGGTCGTACGCCTGCCGCGTCGCCTGAATGTTGTTGAGGATGTACGGCTTCTCGCGCACCAGTTCGTTGGGGCGCACCACGAAGTTCCCTACGTACCACGCGGTGATCTGCAGCAGCACATAGCACAGCGCAGCCGGCAGGACGGCGGCGAACAGCCAGCGGGCGCGGTTCAGCCACGCGTTCGCCGCCGCGATCGCCGCGCCCAGCAGCAGAGCGACGGTCACGGCCAGCAGCCCGGGCACAAGCACATGCGCGTCGGTGTAGGTGACGCCGCTGAACACCTTGTGATCGGTAAAGAGGAAGTCATAGCGGGCCAGGTACACGCGCCACGCAATCACGCCCAGCAGCAGCGCGAAGGACGCCGACATGGCGCGCCACGAGACCCGCTGGTAGCTGTTGCGGAAGCCCTCCAGCGCCCGCGCGCCTCCATTCACCAGCAGGAAGAATCCCGCCATGAGGCAGACGAAGATCGCCAGCATCAACAGCCAGCCCGAAACCAATTGCCATACGGGAAGCGCGAACAGGTAGAAGGTCAGTGACCGGCCGAAGATTGGGTCCGTCGCGCCACTGGCAGGCGTATGCCAGTACAGCGCGAACGTCTGCCACATCGCCATCATGGCGGTGGCGGTCAGCAGCGCGATCAGCACGGATACGGCGAACGCCGCCAGGCGCAGCATCCGTCCGACCGGCAGCCTCACCATGCGGCCGCCGATCAGGATGCTCTGCCCCTCGCCGTCGGACAACTGCGTGCTCTTCAGGATCAGAAACGCGCCGTACAGCACCGCGAAGGTGGCGACGCCCGCCGCCGCAAAGACGCCCCACTCCCATGCCAGCGTGGTCCAGAAGACGCCGGCGTAGCCCAGCGATCCGAACCACAGTGCGTCCACGTAGTAGGAGAGCCACGTCCGGCCGCTGAACAGCAGCAGGAGAATGAGTCCGAGGATCAGCCAAATCCACCGCCGGCGCGGTGGCGCTTCGGAATGCGGACGGCGCGGGCCGTGCGCTCTGCGCCGCATTTCCGGCCAGTCAGGCCAGTTGACCGGTTCGCCCATCGTTCCTCCGCATCCAGCATACGCCTGCCGGTTGGCGGAAGTTTCAGGCTACTGCCGGTCTTCCCACTCCTCGTGCCAGGCCATCTGGATCGCCTCCAGCTTGCCCTCCGAAGACTTCTTGGGATCATCCACAAAGGACGGCAACTCGGTCACCATGCGATGCAGGTCGGTAAAGCGGACTTCCAGCGGGTTCTGATCGGGGAACTTGTCGGCGAGCGCCAGGCCGATGTCTTCGGCATCGTCCCAGCGAAGTTCGTTCATCGGCATAGTCTCTCCATTGCTGAACTGCCGAATTGCGGAAATGCCGAATTGTCCTCAATTCCGCAGTTCAGCAATTCGGCAGTTCGGCAACCTCAATGTTCTTCTTCGGGGTGCTCGGAGACGTAGTTGCGGTTCCACTCGGGAATGCTGACCACCACCTCGCCCGGCTTGGTGATCACGCACTGGCAGCCGAGGCGGGAATTGAGTTGCAGGTCGGCGGCCATGTCGAGGCGGTCGGCCTCGTCGTCCTCCATCTCGCTCAGCAGCTCGGCGCCCTTCAGCACATGCACGTGGCAGGTGGTGCAGGCGCAGTTGCCGCCGCAGGCGTGGTCGAGGAACACACCGGTATTGAGCGCGACGTCCAGCAGCGATTCCGGCTTGCCGTGGTCCTTGTACTTCAGCTTGCCGTGCTCGAACTCCACCGTCCGCCCCTCGGGCATGAACGTGACTCGAACCGTGTTGGGACCAGGAGCATCCTGGGTTGCAGTTCCCGCGCCTTGTGTTTTTTCATCCGCCATAAGACTCGCCTTTCGCAGTGTGGCTCGGGTCTTTGGCCCGAGTGCGCGGGTCAGAGACCCGCGCCACACGCAACTACTTGATCTCCGCGGGCGCGATGGGATGCGGCGCCGCGGGGCCTTCGCCCACGCCGGCGTTGTCCATCGTCTTCCCTTTCAGCGCCGAGGACACCGCGCTGTCCATCATCAATTCCGCCAGCCGCATCGTCCCCTGGTTCAAGACTTCAATCGCCTTGCGGACCTCGTCGTAACTGTCGCCCGCCATCGCCTCGCGCAAGGCTTTCTCCTGCTTCGCGATCTGCTTGCGTTCGTCCGAGGTCAGCTGTTGCCACGCCGGATTCGCCTTGCCCTTCTCCAGAGCGGTGAGAATGGTGTTCGCCTCGTTGCGCGCCTCGATCAGTTGCCGCTGGCGGAAGTCCTCCTCGGCGTAATCGAAGCTGTCGAGGATCATGCTCTCGACCTGGTCGTCGGTCAGGCCGTAGCTGGGCTGCACGGAAATCTCCGCTTCCTTGCCGCTGCGCTGCTCGCGCGCCGAAACGTGCAGGATGCCGTTGGCGTCGATCAGGAACTTTACCTCGATGCGCGGCAACCCCGCCGGCATCGGCGGCACGCCCTTCAGATCGAAGCGCGCCAGCGAGCGGCAGTCCTTGGCCAGTTCGCGCTCACCCTGCACCACGTGAATGGCGACGCTGGTCTGGCCCTCGACGCCGGTGGTGAAGTGCTCCGTTGCCGAGGCGGGAATGGTCGAATTGCGATGGATGATCTTCGCCGTCACGCCGCCCAGGGCTTCGATGCCCAGCGACAGCGGCGTCACATCGAGCAGCAGCATGTCTTTGGTCGCTTCCGAACCGCCGCCCAGGATGTTCGCCTGCACCGCCGCGCCCGCCGCCACCACTTCGTCGGGATTCAACTCGGAGTGCGGCTCGCGGTGGAACGATTCCTTCACGATCTGGCGCACGCGTGGAATGCGCGTCGAGCCGCCGACCAGCGCCACCTCGTCCACCTCTTCGGCGCTGATCATGGCGTCTTTCAGCGCCTGCTTCACCGGCCCGACCGTGCGTTGCAGCACCGGCTCGATCAATTGCTCAAACTGTGCCCGCGTGATCTCGCGCTGGTACTTCTGCCCGTCGGGAAGGTCAACCTCGATCGCGGCCTTGTCGTTCGACGACAACGCGATCTTGGCGTCGATGACGGCCTTGCGGATCACCTGCACCGCCTCGCCGCTGCGCCGCAGGTCCAGCGCCATGTCGCCGCGAATGTCGTCCAGCGCGATGGTGATCAGCAGGTTGTCGATGTCGTCGCCGCCGAGGTGCGTGTCGCCATTGGTGGCGATGACCTCGAAGATGCCGTCGTGCAGCCGCAGGATCGAAATGTCGAAGGTCCCGCCGCCCAGGTCGTACACGGCTACGATTCCGTTGCGCTTCTGGTCCAGCCCGTACGCCAGCGACGCCGCCGTGGGCTCATTCACCAGCCGCAACACTTCCAGGCCGGCGATGCGCCCGGCGTCTTTGGTGGCCTGCCGCTGCGCGTCGTTGAAGTACGCCGGCACGGTGATGACCGCCTTCTTCACCGGCGCGTTGAAGAAGCGTTCGGCATTCTTCTTCAGCTGCCGCAGAATGAAGGCGGAAATTTCCGGCGGGGTGAATTCCTTGTCGCCCAGCTTGATGCGCAACACCTCGCCGGGCGCAAGGTCCTCGGCCAGGCGGAAGGGGAACAGCTTCAGCTCTTCGCCGATGTCTTCCACGCCGCGCCCCATCAGGCGCTTGATGGAGTACACCGCGCGCTCCGGCGTCTCGATGAGGTACTTGCGCGCGGGATTCCCCACGATGATCTGCCCGCCGGGATCGAGCGCCACCAGCGAGGGCACCAGGTTCGACCCGTCTTCCCCGGGAATGATCACCGGCCGCTCGCCCTGCATGAAGGCGACCAGCGAATTGGTGGTCCCAAGATCGATTCCGACAATACGTTCTTCAGCCATTCGCGATTAGCCGTTCGCCGTTCGCCAGCGAATCGCGAATGGCGAACGGCGAATGGCTACTCCAAAACGTCATTAACATCTCGCACCAGATTCCTGATGTACGACCGCCGGTTCAGCAGCCCGATCATCTCGTCGCGCACCGGCTTGCGCTGCTCCTCGGCGGCGCCCTCGGGCAGCGCGTCCCACGCGCCCCAGTACCCGCGCAGCTCCTGGTCCAGCGCCTTGTACTTGTCTTCCAAACTCTTCTTCGTCGCGCGCAGGTCCTCGGCGAGTTGCTCGTCCTGCTCGCCCGTTCTCCTGTTCATGCGCGCTTCCTCGAGCTGCATGTTGAGCTCGAAGACTTCCTCCAGCAGCTCCGGCGGCACCACCTGCTTTTTCTGCTCGCCCGTCTGCCGCGCTTGATCAGTTGCCGCCTTGGACTGCTCCTCCAGTTGCACGCCTTCCAGCTTGAGCAGGTACTCGGTGCGCGCAATCGGATCTTTCAGCGTGCGGTAGGCATCGTTCAGCTGCGAGCTCTTCTGTAGCGACCACTCCTGCTCCTGTTCGCTGGCCCGCGCGGAAACATCGGGATGCAGTTTGCGGCTGAGCTTGTAGAACTCCCGCTCCAGCGCGCCGCTGTCCACGTTCAGCTTCCGCGGCAATCCGAAGAAGGAGAAGTAATCGGTCGGCGCCGGCGGCTGCACCTTGCCGCACGACTCGCAGAAGTGCGCCGCGCGCATATCGCCGCAAGACCAGCACGCCTGCGACGAGGAGGCCTCGCCGTTGATCACCGGAATCGCGGATTGGGGTGGCTTGCTCATAAAGCGCTGTCAGCCGCCAGCTCTCAGCTGGTAGTTCTCGAACAGCAGTCTGAACACGACCGCCGCGGTCGCACGCTGCACGCGCTGAGAGCTGAAGCTGAGAGCTGACAGCTAACTGAACGACGATCCGCAGCCGCACGACCGCTGCGCGTTCGGATTGACGAACACGAAGCCCTGCTGCATGAGCGTCTCCTGGTAGTCGAGCGTCATGCCGTGCAGGTAGATGAACGACTTGGGATCCACGAAAACGCGGATGTCGCCGAACTGGAAGATGCGGTCGCGCTCGCGCGGCTGCGAGTCGAAGCGGATGTTGTAGCTCAGCCCGGAGCAACCGCCGCCCTGCACGCCCAGCCGCAGCCCGCCCGTCTCCGGCGACACGCCTTCCTTCGCCATCGCCGAGCGCACTCTGGCCAGCGCCTTCTCGGTGACCTGAATACCGCGCGCCGCCGGTTTGGCGGGCTCGGCGGTCGTCACCGGCTTGGTCTCCGGATTGTCCATGGTCGTGCTCATCATAGACCCTAGTGCGTGGCACACAGTAAGTGTGTGGCCCGGGTCTCCGACCCGGGCGCCCACGGGTCATAGACCCGTGCCACACGATTCTCTAGTGCGCCTTCGCTTCCGCCGGTTGGCTCTCGCTGGCGCCCTGCTTCTTTTTCCAGTCGCCGATGGCAGCGCGAATGGCGTCTTCCGCCAGCACCGAGCAGTGAATCTTCACCGGCGGCAAGGACAGCTCGCGCACGATGTCGGTGTTCTTGATCGCCAGCGCCTCTTCCACCGTCTTGCCCTTCACCCACTCGGTGGCCAGGGACGACGAGGCGATCGCCGAACCGCAGCCGAAGGTCTTGAATTTCGCGTCCTCGATGACCTTCGTCTCCGGGTTCACCTTGATCTGCAGCTTCATGACGTCGCCGCATTCGGGCGCGCCCACCAGCCCGGTGCCCACTTCGGAGCTATTCTTGTCCATGGACCCGACGTTACGCGGGTTGGTGTAGTGGTCCAGTACCTTATCGCTGTATGCCATGTGTCTCCTCGAATCCTCGAAAACTCTTTAGCTGGTAATTCAGTAGTTCAGTAGCCCAGTACTGAAATACTGATCTTCTGAAATACCTGTTAGCCCTCTGCTGCCCACGAGACGCTCTTCAGGTCGATCCCTTCCTTCGCCATCTCGTACAGCGGCGACAACTCGCGCAGCCGCGTCACCACCTCGACCAACCGGTCGGAAACGTAATCGATTTCCGCTTCCGTGTTAAACCGTCCGATGCCGAAGCGCAGCGAGCTGTGCGCCAGGTCGTCGCCCGTGCCCAGCGCCTTCAGCACGTAGCTGGGTTCCAGCGTTGCCGAAGTGCACGCCGATCCGCTCGACACCGCGATGTCGTTGATGCCCATCAGCAGCGACTCGCCCTCGACATAGGCGAAGCTGATGTTCAGGTTGTTGGGCAGGCGGTGCTCCATGGAGCCGTTGACGTAGACCTCGTCGAGACCGGACATGATGCGGTCCTTCAGACGGTTGCGCAGCCCGGCCAGGCGGCAGGATTCCTGCGGCATCTCTTCCTGCGCGATGGCGCATGCCTTGCCGAGGCCGACGATGCCGGTGACGTTCAGCGTGCCGCTGCGCATGCCGCGTTCGTGGCCGCCGCCGTCGATGATCGCCGCCAGCTGCACCCGCGGGTTCTTGCGCCGCACGTTCAGCGCGCCCACGCCCTTGGGCCCGTACATTTTGTGGCCGGAGATGGACATGACGTCGATGTTCTCCGCCACCACGTTGATCGGCACCTTGCCGACCGCCTGGGTCGCGTCGCTGTGGAAGATGACGCCCTTCTCATGGCAGAGCTTGCCGATCTCTTTCCACGGCTGCAGCACGCCGATTTCGTTGTTGGCGGCCATGATCGTGACCAGGATGGTCTTGTCGTCGATCGCCCGCTTCAGGTCGTCGAGATCGATCAGCCCGTCTTTCTGCACCGGCAGGTAGGTGACGCGGTAGCCGTACTTCTCCAGCCGCTTGCAGGTGTCCAGCACCGCCTTGTGCTCGGTGACCGCGGTAATGATGTGGTTGCCCTTCTCGCGGTACATCTCGGCGACGCCCTTGATGGCCAGGTTGTCGCTCTCGGTGGCGCCGGAGGTGAAGATGATCTCCTTGGTGGTGGCGCCGATCAGCTTGGCGATGCGTTCGCGCGCCGTCTCCACCGCCTCTTCGCCCACCCAGCCGAAGACGTGGTTGCGGCTGGCGGCGTTGCCGAACTTCTCCGTGAAGTAGGGCAGCATCTCCTCCAGCACCCGCGGGTCCACCGGGGTGGTGGCGTGATTGTCCAGGTAAATGGGCAGCTTCACGCCGCCTTTGCCTTCGCTCTGCTTGAACTCGACACTCATGATTTGTATTTCTCCAATTTCCTTCGCCGCTCTCGGCTGACGGCTTGCGGCCGCAACACTCGGATGGCGGCCGTAAGCCGTAAACCGTCAGCTGCCTAACTTCACCAGTTCTTCCGCCATGACCTCGGGCTCGGTCATCTCGTAAATCGTGATCTTGCTCAGCACTTCCTCGATGCTCTGGTTGACCTTGCGCAGCGGCTCGCGTACCGTGCAGCGGCTCACATGCCCGCACTCGCCCTTGGTGGTCACGCACGAGGTCAGGAACAGCGGGCCCTCGATCGCCTTGATCACGTCAAAGGCGGATATGGTGCGCGCGTCCCGCGCCAGCACGTAGCCGCCATTCACGCCGTGGTGCGACCGCAGCAACTGCGCCTTGACCAGCTTCTGCAAAATTTTTGCCAGCAATTCCGCCGGAATCCCATGGGCCTCGGCCACGTCCTTGGCGCTGCAGGAACCGGGGTTCTCCGCCAGGTAGCGCATGGCGATGAGCCCGTAGTCCGCCTTCTTGGTCAACTTCAGCATGCCGGCCCCGTCGGACGCCTTGCGGACGAATTCCGACCTTTTCAGTCGTACATGATTTTAGATGCTGCCGAGCGGCAAAAGCAACACATTGCAGCCAGTGGTCGGTTTTCGACCCCGAAGCGTAAATCCCAATAGGGGAACAGCTTGCAATTTACGATTAAAAAGGTCGCAATTTGGCGTTTGCCACAGCCGAGGCTTCCCTCGCCGCCTTAGCCCGCTGCCGTCCCGACCTAAGCGGATCGCTTGATTGCAAGCTGCCGAATGGGTTGTAATAGTAGTTAACGTGTCCCCCGTAAGTTCTCCCAAGCCGCGCCTGCTGATGCTGGCGGCCACGGCGCTCGTCCTGGTGGCCGTGATCCCCTTTGCCGCCGCTCGCCTGCGCCTGGCTGCCGACACTCCCCGGCCGATGACGCCGGCGCCATCTCCCATTGCTCCCCTCTTGCCTCCGCGGTATACGGTTACGGCCGGCCTCGACGGTGAAATCTTCCCGGCATTCGCCAATTACGCCTCCCTGCAGAAGTCTGCGGATCGCAAGCTGGCCACCATCTCGGTGCGGGTGGAGAATTCCACCGCCTGGCCGCTGCGCAACCGCATCGCCGTGCAGATTCCCGGATGGAGCGACCAGGAGATCCAGCACATCGAAGTTCCCGCCGGCCAATCGCGCATCCTGTCGTTCGCGCCGACCTTCCGCTCGCGCTTCTACCGCAACCAGGAGATCGCCGCCGCCACCGCCGTGGTCAACGTCACCGATCCCGCCGGTCACCCGCTGTACTCGACCACTGTCCCTGTCCGCCTGCGCGCTGCCGACGACATCTACTGGGGCGCGAATTTCCAGTACGCGCGCTTTATCGCCTCCTGGGTCACGCCGCACGACCCGCAGGTCGAGGAGGTGCTGCGCGCCGCCAAAGAACTGGTTCCCGGGCGCCGCCTCCCCGGCTACGAACCGTGGAAGAGTTCCGCCGCCCAGGTGCACGAGACCTACACCGAAGCGCAGGCGATCTACAACGCGCTGCGCAGGCTGGGCGTGTCGTACGTGAAGAGTTCGGTAACGCTCGGCGATCACCAGGGCATCAGCGAGCGGGTGCGCATGCCGCGCGAGTCGCTGCGCCGCCTCTCCGCCAACTGCATTGACGGCGTGGTGATGTACGCGTCGCTGTTCGAAAACCTCGGCATGGACACCGAAGTCGTGCTGGTGCCGGGACACGCCTATGTCGCGGTGCGCGAGGCGCAGAACTCCGACACCTACCTCTACATCGAAACCACCATGACCGGCCGCGCCAGCTTCGAGAATGCCGTGCTCTCCGCCACCCGCGGCATGCAGCAGTGGAAGCCCAACCAGGTGATCCGCATTGCCATCAGCCAATCGCGTTCCGCCGGGATCTATCCCCTGCCATCGCCGGCCACTCGCGCCGTCGCCCGCGCCGGCGATGACGATTAGCTCCCCTGGCGTAAGGCGCAATTTGACCCTCTTCGCCTCTTGACACGGTGCAAGCCGGGGCTACAATACCGCGTTATTCCGGCACAATTTCCCCGTTTCCTGGGGTGTTCCGGACCCAATGCAAACCAGCCAGCGCACTACCTCGCAAGCTCCCCTGAGCACCCCCATGGACAAGAAGTGTAAGCATCCGCGCGTGCAAATTGTGGCCCGCGAAGAGGACTCCGAATTCGTCGAGTGCCTCGAGTGCGGCGAGATTTTCGAATCCAGCGAATTCAAAGACATGGCCATCGAAGACAGTTCGATGGAGTCCTGAGGGCTGCGCCACCCCGCCGGCAGCAAATCACGCTAACTTCCGCTCTGCTGACCACCACTTTGGTGGTATGTGCGCGCCCGACGTCCCGCCCTGTGTGGAAAATATAGTAACCGCCGTAATGCGCCCGCTTCCTTCCGCCTTGTTTCGCGCCGCACACGTTTGCTACGGTGCACGCAAGGGGAAACACGTTGGGCTGGGTGGGCAGAGGATGGTGAGATGTCGCGGACCGCGCTAGTCGTAGACGATTCCATGCTGATCCGGCACACCGTGTGCCGCTTTCTCGAACAGCATGGCTTCGCCGTGGAGTCGGCCAGCAACGGTTCCGAGGCCATCCTGCTGCTGCAGCGTTTCCGTCCCAGCGTGATCGTTACCGACCTGACCATGCCGCGCATGGGCGGCAGCGAGTTCATCAGCCACATCAAGTCCCAGCCCGCTACTGCGGCCATTCCCGTGGTGGTGCTCGCCGGCCGCGCCGCCATCAGCGGTATGCCGCCGGGAACCGCCGCCGATTTCGTGATTTATAAGGACATCGACATCGTGGAGCAGTTGCAGCGCACCTTGAATCTGGCTTTGCCCTCGCTGCTTCCGGCTGGGTTACAATCCTGACCTGATGTCCTCGCCAACGGTTCCCGTGGCCACGCGCGCCGCCCGCCTGGAAAGCGCGTTGCGCTCCATCATTCGCGGACAGGACCTTGTCATTCGTCTTTCCCTGGTGACCCTGTTCGCCCGCGGGCACCTGCTCATCGAAGGCGTTCCCGGGGTCGGCAAAACCACGCTCGGCCAGGCTATCGCGCGCGCCCTCGACTGCAACTTCCAGCGCGTGCAGTTCACCAGCGATATGCTGCCCAGCGACCTGCTCGGCATCTCCATCTTCTCCGCCACCCAGCAGCGCTTCGAGTTCAAGCCCGGCCCCGTGTTCACCAACGTTCTGCTGGCCGACGAGATCAATCGCACCACTCCCAAGACGCAGTCCGCGCTGCTGGAGTCGATGAACGAGTACCAGGTGACGGTGGACGGACATGCGCATCCCTTGCCGCAGCCCTTCCTGGTGATCGCTACCCAGAATCCCGTCGAGCACCACGGCACCTACCCCCTGCCCGAATCGCAGCTCGACCGCTTTCTCATGCGCGTTCACATGGGCTACCCCGAGCCGGGCAGCGAGCGCGAGATCGTTCGCTGGGAGGCCGGCGCGGTACAACTGCACGACGTCGAGCCGGTGCTCAGCGGCGAAGACGTGCTGGCGGTGCAACAGGAAGTCACCCGCGTGCGCGTGGACGACTCGCTGGTGGATTACACGCTGGCCATCGTCAACCGCACCCGCGAGTCCACGTATCTGGCGCTGGGCGTTTCCCCGCGCGGCTCCATGATGCTGTTCCGCGCCGCCCAGTCGCTGGCCTTCCTCGACGGCCGCAGCTTCACCACGCCCGAGGATTTCAAGACCCTGGCCGTGCCGGTCTTCGCCCACCGCGTGGTGGTCAGCGGCCGCTACTCCTCGACGCTAAAGAAGGTCGAGCAGGCGGAACAGATCCTGCGCGAGATCGTGGACAGCGTGGAAGTGCCGGTGTAGATTACACATTGCCCTACACAGGAAAATGTGTAGAATAGTGTGTATGGCGACCAACCTGGCAATCGAGCCGAGGCTCATCGAAGAAGCGCAGGCTATCGGCGGCCACAAAAGCAAGAAAGAAGCCGTCACCGCCGCCCTCGAAGAGTACATCCGCAAGCGCAAGCAGATGCGCATCATTGAGCTCTTCGGCACCATCGATTACGACCCGCAGTATGACTACAAGGCGGCGCGTAAGCGGTCCGCCCGCCGCTGATGGTGCTGGTAGACACCTCCGTTTGGTCGCTGATCCTGCGCCGCAAGCACGGTGACCTCAATCCACGCCAGCGCGCTCTCGGAGAGGCATTGACCAGGCTCATCCAACATAATGCAGTCGTACTGATCGGTCCCCTACGTCAGGAAATCCTCTCCGGCATCCGTTCTGAAGCTCAGTACGAGCAATTACGCAGCTATTTGCGGGACTTTCCGGATGAACCTCTCACCGCCGACGATTACGAATCCGCAGCGGCCCTGAGCAACTCGCTGTTGTCTCGTGGAGAAGTGTCGAGTGGCGTCGACGCCCTCATTGCGGCAATAGCGATTGCCAGGCAGTGGCAACTCTTCACCACCGATTCGGCCTTCAACCGGTGGGCGCGTCATCTGCCGCTGCATCTGCTGGCCGTCGAGTAAAGACTCTCCTATATGATTGTGCGATGACCGCCCTCCGCTTCTTCATGCTGCTGGCGCTGGTGATCTGGATCGGCGGCATCATCTACTTCGCCGCCGTCGTCGCTCCCGTGGTGTTTTCCGGAATTCTCCCCACCCGGCACATGTCGGGCATGATCGTCAGCCGCGTTCTGACCACGCTGCACTGGATGGGCATCGTCTGCGGCGGTGTCTTTCTCGTTCTGTCGGTGATGGAGAGCTACTATGCCGGCGCCGGTTGGCAGGCGACCGCGCTGCGCAATGTCTTCGTCTTCGGCATGATCGTCGCCACCCTGTTCTCGCAGCTGGTGGTGGCGGTCAAGATGGAGGCCTTGCGCGCCCAGATGGGCGAGATCGACTCCGTCGCGGCCACCGATCCCCGCCGCATCGCCTTCGACCGCCTGCACCAGTGGTCCACCTCGCTCGAGGTCCTCGTCCTGCTGCTCGGCCTGGCCGCGCTGTGGATGGTCGCCCGCCACTGGAGCATCCCGTTTTCGACCGCCGGCAGCGCACAAAATCTGCCGCCGCGCTCGTCCTCCGCCTTCCACTCCTGATAGTCTGAAGTGTTTGCAGGTAGCTGCCGGAGCTCTTGTATTGCCTGCTAACTCCTAACTACCAACTCCTAACGACTGACTATGAAGACCGGAATCATCGGCCTGCCGCAGGTAGGCAAGACTTCGCTGTTCAAGATCCTCACCAAGGCCGACGTGTCCGGCCACGTCAACCCGCGCGAGGCCCACATCGGCGTCGCCAAGGTGCCCGACGACCGCCTCGACCGCCTCGCCAAGCTCTTCAACCCGCGCAAGCTGATCCACGCCTCGGTGGAGTACGTAGACGTCGCCGCCATCGGCCAGGAGGCGCTGAAGGAGAGCGCCTACCTCGGCAACCTGCGCAACGTGGACGCGCTCATCCACGTGGTGCGCGCCTTCGAGGACCCCTCCATCCCGCACGTCGGCGCCATCGATCCCCTGCGCGACATCCGCAACGTCGAATTCGATCTCATGGTCAGCGACCTGGGCCAGATCGAGAAACGCCTGGAGCGCGTTGAGAAGGACTTGAAGAAGATGCGCTCGCCGGAGTTGGAGAAAGAGCACGAACTGCTGCAGCGCGCCAAGACGTGGCTCGAATCGGAGCGCCCCCTGCGCGAGATGGAGATGACTCCGGAGGACAAGAAGCGCTTCCGCGGATTCATGTTTCTCAGCGAGAAGCCGATCCTCTACGTGCTCAACATCAGCGAGAGCACCGCTCTCGGCGAGGACCTGGAGAAGGCCGGCGAGAAGTTCGGCATCACCGCCCTGGCCACGAAGCTCAACACCGGCGCCACCGCGATCTGCGGCAAGGTGGAAGCCGAACTCGCCGACATGAGCGACGAGGACGCCGCCGAATTCCTTTCCAGTTACGGTTTGAAGGAGAGCGGCCTGACCCGCCTGATCCGCAGCAGCTACGCGCTGCTCGGCCTGATCTCCTTCTTCACAGTGGGCGAAGACGAGTGCCGCGCCTGGACCATCGAAAAGAATACCCGCGCGGTGAACGCCGCCGGCGCCATCCACTCCGACCTGGAGAAGCACTTCATCCGCGCCGAGACCATCCACTGGGACCAGCTACTCGATGCCGGCTCCGAAGCCAACGCCCGCGCCAGGGGCACACTCCGCCTCGAGGGCAAGGACTACATCGTCAAGGACGGGGACGTGATGCATATCCGGCACAGTGGGTAGGAGTGTGTTCGTGTGTTCGTGTGTTCGTGTGCTGGTGTGTTCGTATGCTGGTGTGTTCGCTGGTGCGGTTGTCGGTGCTGTTATTCAGGCCGTCCTGCGAGCTTAGGCTTTAGCGAGGCTTGCAGCGCATTGACGAGCCGGCAGACATCGTCAAGTAATTCAAATACTTGTGTTTGACCACCGAGGTAGCCCAGATCTTGGGATATCAGGAGTTGAGTCTGTAATTCCATGGCAGAGCCCCTCGATATTCCAACAAAACGGCGGAATTCCGGGGTGGTGAGCCTGCCCTGCCCCTCTGCCAAGTTGCTCGCAATGGATATCGCTGCACGCCGCATTTGTTGTACGAGCCCGAACAGTTCTTCCTTTGGGAATGCTCGCGTAAGACGGTAAATTTCTTTCACCAGGCACATTGATTTTTGCCAAGCATGCAAGTCGCGATAGGAATGGAACATCAGCGCCTCCAAAAGCCGGAGTATAGGCCAGCCATTCGGAGCGGCAACCTGCATCTGATTCTCGGAAGGTCCCCATTTCCCACATTGGACGTATTCGGCAGGATCAGACGAACACACGACCACACCAACACACGAACACACTCGCTCCAGTTCCTGCTATCCTCTCTTCCTTCGCATGAACCCCATCCTCCTCAGCATAGTGCTGGGCCTGACCGCCGCCGCCGCCGACGCCTTCGGCGGCGCCATCATCGTGCAGCGCCAGTGGGAGCGCCGCTACCTGAAATACTTCATCGCCCTCGGCGCCGGCTTCATGCTGGCCACCGCGCTCAGCGAGATGGTTCCCGCCAGCATGGAACTGCGCGGCCGCGACGCCGGCTTCCTGGTGCTGCTCGGCTACCTGATCGTGCACTTCTTCGAGCACACCGTCACCCCGCACTTTCACTTCGGCGAAGAAACCCACGCCGACGAGTTCGTCGCCCGCCACAAGGGCTACTCCGTTCTGCTCGGCCTGATCATCCACACCTTCTTCGACGGCATCGCCATCGCCTCCGGCTTCCTGGTTTCCACCTGGCTCGGGTGGATCGTCTTCATCGCCATCTTTCTTCACAAGATTCCCGAAGGCTTCACCGTCGCTTCGGTGATGCTGGCCAGCGGGCGCAGCCGCGGGGTCGCCTGGAGCTCCTCCGCCATCCTCGGCCTGGCCACGCTGCTGGGTGTCGCCACCATGATGGTGACCCGGCACGCCGTCGCCGTCGGCCTGCCTCTTTCCGCCGGGGTCACCATCTACGTCGCCGCCTCCGACCTCATCCCCGAAGTCAACCGCGAGCCCGGCATCAAGATGGCGCTGGTGGTCTTCTTCGGCGTCGGCGCCATGTTCGTCCTCGACCGCATCTTCCACGTGCACTGAATAAGCATCGGGCGATCGGGTCATCGAATCATAGGTGCATTACGAAGCGCGGCGGCAACCGGCAACTTCCTCCAATGCACCCGGTGACCCGATGGCCCGATCCGCCGATCTCCCGATGCCAGGATTACGCAAATCGGCGTTCCGCTCTCAGGTGTTCGCCCATGTTCCCCACCGCCTGCCCGGAGTTAGTATTAGGAGTGGATGAGTAGTCCTCTTGTGAATCCCTCTCCGCTGCCCGTACCGCCGACGGAGTTGCTGAACTCCGCTCTTCGCCAGCCCGAGCCACCCTCGCGCGCTCACCTCTGGCTGCGCACTTTTCTGTTTATCGCCGCCGTATTCATCGTGAATCTTCTCCTCGACCGTCTGCTGCTGGCGGACCACGAAACCTGGCGCTTTGCCGCCGAAACCGACGACCTGCTCACCGCCGTCTTTGCCGGCTTGCTCTTTTATCGCCTGCTCGTCTACGAGCGCGAGCGCCGCGCCTGGCTGCGCCAGCGGCTGGAAGTCATCGCCGAGATCAACCACTACGTGCGCAACGGCCTGCAGGCCATCTCCCTGTCGCAGCATTCGGCCACCGATCAGCAGTATGTCCACGCCCTGCGCGAAGGCATCGGCCGGGTGGAGTACGCGCTCAAAGAAATCCTGCCCAAGCTGCAGTAGCAGTCGCCAGTCGCCGGTCGCCAGTCGCCGGTCGCCGGAAAAGACGACCCGGCGTTCTGTGTTTCCGGCAACTAAAAAGCCTCCGCCCAGCAGAGGCTTTTCGTTTGTTTTAGCCTGCTACATCCTACTGACTGGTGACTGGTGACCAGCGACTGGTGACCGGTGACCGGCGACCGGCGACTGGCCGCTACTCCACCTCGTGCTTCGCGGTGTACCCCTCGCGCGCGATGATGTCGTACTTCAGCATCTTCCCTTTTTCGTTTTTCACCTTCAGGGGCTCGCCGTCGGGCGCGATCAGCTGCACCTTCAGCTTTCGATACGTGCCGTCCAGCTTGGTGTTGCTGGGGTGGTAGGCAATCATGTACTGGTTGCGGATGTCGGCGGCGATATCGCGAAAGATTTCCGGGAACTCCGCCTCGAAGCGCGGGTGATACCAGCGCCCGCCGGTCAGCGACGCGAAGGTCCGCATCTCGTTGTCGCCCTGCAGGTAGCTCATGGACGCCATTTGGGCGCCGAAGCTGGGATTACCTTCGATCCAAACCCGCAGCGCCTCGCCGGTGCTGATGGTAAAGATGGTGACGTCCTTGGTCTCCTTCACCTTCTTGAGAATCTTGTCGTAGGTCAGCTTGCTGAACGTGTCGATGCCGCTGGACACCAGGACCACGTACTTGTGCCCCTGGATCCGCTCCAGCCGATCCAGGGTGTCGTACAGCGCGTCAAACTCGTTGGTCTCCCGGAACCCGGGAATGCGCAGGCGGTTGAGCGCGCCGTAGATCTGCTGTTTATCCTGGGTGAAATCGGTGAGGATGTACGGCTTCAAGTCGTAGGAAATCACCGCCACCCAGTCGTTCGGCTTGAGGAAATTGACGAAGGAATAGGACGCGTTCAGCGCGTCGACCATGAAGGAATAATTGGTGGCGGCGAACTCCACCAGCAGCACCGCCGTGATCGGCGCCTCCGATACGGTGAAATTCGTGATCTGCTGCGGGACTCCGTCCTCCATGACCTTGAAGTTTTCCTTCTTCAGCCCGGGAATGAACTGTCCGTCCTTGGTGACCACGCTGACCGGCACCGTCACCAGCGGCACGTCCACCTTGAGCGAATAGTTGGGCATGTCGGCCGGCGTCTTGGGCCTGGTGGGCGGCGGCGGGGGCGGTTCCTCCTTCTTTTTGGGGATCGCCATGGGACCGATGTCGCCCTGGGGCCCGCCGGCTTCGGCCGGGGCCTGCTGCGTGGGCTTGGTATTGGGGGGAGGAGCCTGCTGCTGCTGGGCCGCCATGGGCGCTGCGCCGCACCACAACAGCGCCGCCGTGATCAGGAACGCGACGGCCTGCCGCCACGCCGGTAACCGCAAACTACTTACCATGGGTACGTCCTTCAGGTGCTCTGTTTCTGCTAGTATAGATGCTCAGACCCGTCCGATTCGACTCGCCAGATACTCGTTTCGTTCGCGGCAAGCCCGTGCGCTTCGTCACCTTTGGGGGACGGCCGGTGTAACGGGCAGGATCTGGGGTGGTATGAAAAAAGTTGTACTGCTGTCGCTTTTCGCGGTCGTTCTCTCCTCGTTCAGCTCTGCTCAAACGCCCGTGGCTTCCTCCAAGCCCAACATCATTCCCGAATCGCAAATCCATGTCGGCATGAAGGGCGTCGCCTACACCGTGTTCCAGGGTGTCAAGCCCGAGCCCATGGGCGTCGAGGTTCTCGGCATTTTGCGCGGCCAGAATGGCCCCAAGGGCGACATCATCCTGGTGCGGCTCCAGGGTTCCAAACCCGAATATACCGGCGTAGTTGCCGGCATGAGCGGCAGCCCCGTCTACTTCGACGGCAAACTCGCCGGCGCGCTCGCCTTCCGCATCGGCGAATTCTCCAAGGAGCCCATCGCCGGTGTCACTCCCATCGAGCAGATGCTGGAAATCGATCAGTTCGATACCCGGCCCGGCAACACGCAGGTGGCGACCTCCGCTCCCGTGTCGGATGCGACCAGGACTTCCGGCCCGGCCGCGACCAGCGACTCCTCCGTCGCCGGCTTCGCCAACATGATCAAGCCGATCGAGACCCCGCTGGTCTTCTCCGGCTTCACCGAGGACGCCGTCCGCCGCTTCGCGCCGCAGGTCGCTTCCGCCGGCATCGTGCCGGTGATGGGCGCCGGCTCGGTGGATCCCGACGCCAAGCAGCCGGAGCCGCTCGAGCCCGGCTCCGCGGTCAGCGCCATCCTGGTGCGCGGCGATCTCAATATCGCCGCTACCTGCACCGTCACCTACATGGATCCCAAGCAACTGCTGGCCTGCGGCCACCCGCTGATGCAGTTCGGCAACGTTGACCTGCCCATGACCAAGGCCGACGTGCTCGCCACCCTGCCCTCGCCGGCCAACGCCTTCAAGATCGTGAACGCCACCGAGCAGGTCGGAACCTTCGTCCAGGATCGCCACTTCGGCATCATGGGCCGCTTCGACCGCCAGCCGCAGATGATTCCCGTCACCCTCAACATCCACGGCAGCGCCGGTCCCAAGACCTTCCACTACGAAGTGCTGAACAATCCCAAGCTCACCCCGGTGGCGATGATGGCCACGGTGTTCAGCGTGCTGCAGGGCGTTAACGACTCCGGCGAGGACGTGACCTACCGCATGGCCGGCGCCATCGACGTCAACGGCTATCCCGAAGTCAAGATGAAGAACATGTTCGCTCCCGCCGATGGCGGCGCGCCCACCGCCTTCCAGGTAGCCATGTCGCTCGGCGACCGCTTCGGCCGCATCTACGACAATCCCTACTCCAAGCCCAGCATCAAAGGCGTGGAGATGGATTTCGACATGGTGCGCGAGCGCCGCTGGGCCCGCCTGGAGAGCGCCCGCACCGATGTCACCGAGGTTCGCCCCGGCGACGACATCGTGATCGAGACCGTGCTCCGTCCCTATCGCGGCGAGCAAATCGTGCGCCACATTCCGGTGAAGATTCCCACCTCCGCCGCCAAGGGGAACCTGCGCATCCTGGTCAGCGACGGCGACACTCTCGACCGCATGCGCCGCGTCGGCGGCCCGCACGCCGCCAAACTGGACCTCGCCTCCACCATTGCGCTGCTCAACAAGGAGCACGCCAACGACCGCGTGTACGTCTCGTTGCTCGAGGCCAACCCGCAGGCCATGGTCGAAGACAAGGTCATGCCCGCGCTGCCTCTGTCGGTGATGAACGTGATGGAAGGCATGCGCGGCACCCAGGACATGGTGGTGGTCGGCGAATCCAATGTCGACGAAGCCTCCACGCCGGTGGATTACGTGATCTCCGGCGCGCACATCATCACCGTCACCGTGAAGTAGCGCGATCGCATCGGATGGCTGTGGGAGCGCACCCTCGCGTGCGCAGCCTCCTCGTACCTCTTTGATTATCGGCAGCAACGTTGACAACATTCGCTGCACGGGCGCACTCTTTTGGCGGGTGGCTTTCATGCACGACCTCGAGGCCCTCTACCGCCAGCTGGAACGCGAGCTTGGCCGTCCCCTTACTCCCGAAGAGAAAAGGCTTCTCGCCCTCGGTGACCGCCACATCGAGGTGATCCCGCTGCGCCGCCGCGCTGAAGACCGCGAGCCCTCCGACGCCTGATTTCCACCGCCTCCCGCCGCCGTGATACGCTTTTCTTTTCCCGGACAGAGACGGTCAATCCATGCGCAAGTTGTATTTTCCCGTAGTTCTCCTCGCCACCATTTTGCTCGCGTTGTTCGCCTACGCCGAAGGCACCCGCACCTGGGAGCAGACCAAGTACGAGGAACTGGAGAAGGGCACGCTGAAGGGGGTCGCTGTCCGCAGCATCGGCGGCCTGGAACTCGCCCCCTCGTTTAAGCAGCTCTACACCACGCCCTCGACCTACATCTGGGCCATCGCCGACGACGCCCAAGGCAACGTCTACGCCGCTGCCGGCGCGCCCGCCCGTGTCTACAAGATCACCCCCGACGGCCAGGCCAGCATCATCTTCCAGCCCCAGGAATTGCAGGTGCAGGCGCTGCTGGTGGACAAGAGCGGCGCCATCTACGCCGCCACCTCGCCCGACGGCAAGGTCTACAAGATCGAGCGCAAGGCCGGCGTCTCCACTTCCGCGCCTGCCCCGAAAAAAGCAGAAAAGAAGTCCGACAAGAACAGTAAAGACACCGAAGAGGCCAAAGCCGGTCCCGAAGAAGAGGTGAAGGCGCCCGCCGTCGATTCCTCCTACACCTCCAGCGTCTACTTCGATCCCAAAACCAAGTACATCTGGGACCTCGCCGCCGACAACGAAGGCCGCCTCTATATCGCCACCGGCGATCACGGCGAGATCTACCGCGTCGAGCGCGGCGGCGCCGGCTCGGTGTTCTTCAAGAGCGACGAACCGCACATCCGCGTGCTCGCCTTCGACAGCAAGGGCAACGTGCTGGCCGGAACTGACGGCAGCGGCCTCATCTATCGCATCTCGCCCGCCGGCGAAGCCTTCGTGCTCTACAGCGCGCCCAAAAAGGAAATCACCGCGCTGGCCGTGGACAGCGCCGGCAACATCTACGCCTCCGGCGTCGGCGAAAAACATGCCGGCAGCGGCTTTGGCGGCGTTTCGCTTCCCGCTCCCGCGCCGACTCTCACCATCACCAGCGGCATCACCACGGCGGTGACCTCCGCTCCCAACGTGCCCCAGATTCCTTTTCCCGCCATGGGCGCTACCGGCGGCTCCGAGGTCTACCAGATCGCCCCCGACGGGTCGCCCAAGCGCATCTGGAATTCGCGCGACGACGTCGTCTACTGTCTCGGCTTCGATGCCGCCGGGCAACTGGTCGCCGGCACCGGCAACAAGGCCCGCATTTTCTCGATCCGTGACAACGGCGATTACACCGATCTGGTCAAAGCCAGCGCCACCCAGGTGACCGCGCTGGCCAAGGCGCCCGGCGGCGGGCTCTACGCCGCCACCAGCAACCTGGGCAAAGTCTTCCGCCTCGGCCCCGCGCCCGACACCGACGGCTCCTACGAGAGCGACGTATTCGATGCCCACATCTTCTCCCGCTGGGGTCGCGCCGAGGTCCTCGGCCGCGGCAACTTCGAGCTTTTCGCCCGCAGCGGCAACGTGGACAATCCCGACCGCAACTGGAGCCCGTGGAAGAAAATCGATTTTGCGCGCGGCGGCGAACTCGACGTACCGCCTGCCCGCTTCGTGCAGTGGAAGGCCGTGCTTCATCCCGGCAACCCGGTGGCGGTGGTCGATAATGTCACCGTCAACTACCTTCCCAAGAATGTCGCTCCCGATATCGACGATATTGCCGTGCAGCCCGGCGCCCGCTTCAATCCCGTTCCCAAGGTGACGAACGAAACCGTCACCATCAATGTTGGCGGCAGCAACACGCCTCAACCAACGACGGTGCCCCGCTTCGAGGCGCCCATCCCCGCGGTGAAGGACAGCAACTCCATCGCCGTCCGCTGGTCGGCGCACGACGACAATGACGACGACCTCGTCTATTCGCTCTACTACAAGGGAGACGGCGAAACCCGCTGGAAGCTTCTCAAGGACAACATCGACGACAAGTTCTACTCCTTCGACGCGGCGCTGCTGCCTGATGGCGGCTACACCGTCAAGGTCATCGCCTCCGACGCGCCCTCCCACTCTCCCGACGACGCCCTCTCCGCCTCGCGCGAGAGCGCGCGCTTCGAGGTGGACTCCACTCCGCCTCAGGTGCAGAACCTGAACGCCACCGTGGATGCGGGCACGCTCCACGTCACCTTCCGCGCCCTCGACGGCTTCTCTCCCATCAAGCGCGCGGAGTACTCGGTGGACGCCGGCGACTGGCAGTTCGTCGAGCCCGTCGGCCATCTCTCCGACTACCGCGTGGAGAACTACGACTTCTCCATCCCCCTGCCCAAGTCGGCGACCGCTCCGGCTCCTGCCGCCGCACCGGCGGTCCCGGTGAAAGGCGATGGAGTGTCTGCTGCGAACGCCGCGGCCGCCGATGAGGGGAATGCCTCAGAACACGTAGTCGTGGTTCGCGCCTACGACCGCTTCGACAACATGGGCGCCGCCAAGTTCGTGGTGAAGCCCAAGTAGTTCAACGCAGAAGGAGTTCACCGCAAAGAACGCGAAGGATCGCAAAGGGATTCCCCTCATCCTTTGCGTCCCTTTGCGTCCTTTGCGTTTGATTCTTCTTCTTTCCTCTGCGTACCTCTGCGTCCTTTGCGGTTATTCCTCTCTCTTTCCTTTGCGTCCTTTGCGGTTATTCTTCTTTCTTTCCTTTGCGTCGTTTGCGGTTATTCTTCGAACCGGGATTGAGACCTTGGCTTTCCTCCGCACCCTCGGCTGGCTGATCGCGATCGTCTACTCCACGATCCCCAGCTACTGGCTGCTCGTCCACCCTCTGGTGGGTATCTGGCGTGCCCGCCGCGCCCGCCTGAGCCGCGTCGGCCCGCTCTGGATGCTGCTATGGCTCCTCGTGGCCGCCGTCACCTGGCCCTGGCGCCACATAATCCTGTATGACCTTCTCTGGCCATGGATCCCCGCCGGCGCCCTCTTCGTTACCGGCGTTTATCTCTACGTCCGTGGCCACCACGACTTCACCCACGACCAGGTCCTCGGCCGCTCTGAACTTGAACCCGACCGCCACGAGCAGCGCCTCGTCGCCGGCGGCATCCGCGCCCGCATTCGCCATCCCTACTATGTCGGGCACTTCTGCGAATTGCTCGGCTGGTCGCTCGGCACCGGCCTGCTGGTGAACTACTGCCTGCTCGCCTTCGCCGTAGTCACCGGCCTGATCATGGTTCGCGCCGAAGAACGCGAACTCCTCGCCCGCTTCGGCGACTCCTACCGCCAGTACCTGCGCCAGGTACCGGCGTTCTTTCCCAAGCTGTCAGCTGTCAGCTCTCAGCCATCAGCCCGGCCCCGCTGATCTCTCCGGCAGGCCCCGGGCTAGGTAGGCCCCGGCGCCTCGCCGGGGCGGACTCGTGCAGCGCCCCAAATTCGGCGGCCGCGGGCGCCTCGCCCGCGGCGAATTACGTCGAATCATGCGACATCGTTTACCATCACCAGCTGACAGCTGAGAGCTGACAGCTGAAAGCCTTCATGCGCTTCGAGCTCTTCATCGCGTCGCGCTACCTCCGTGCCAAGCGCCGCCAGGCGATGATCGGGGTTATCACCCTGATCTCCATCGCCGGCGTCGCTGCCGGCGTCGCCTCCCTCATCATCGCCCTCGCCATCAACAACGGCTTCCGCACCGACCTGCAGAACCGCCTTCTCGGCTCGACTTCGCACATCCAGCTCATGCGCAAGCTGAGCGACGGCATCCACGACTGGCGCCCCCTCACCGAACGCCTCGCCCACGAACCGCACGTCGTCGCCGACGCTCCCGCCCTCTACGAACAGGTGCTGATCTCCCGCGGCGCCCGCGCCTCCGGCGCCATCCTCAAGGGCATCGTTCCCGCCGAGGAGAACAAGATTTCCGACCTGCTCCACACCGTGACCCTGGGCTCTGCCGATGCCCTGAACCCCGCGCCACCGCCTGCGGACAATCGGCAAACGGAAATCGACACTCGGCAATCTCCTGACGATCTTGCCGCCGTCCACGCCCGCGTCGCCTCCATGCCGCCCGTCATCCTCGGCAAAGATCTCGCCAACCAGATCGGCGCCACCGTCGGCTCCGTCGTCCTGGTCACCAGCCCCCAGGGCGAGCTTACGCCCTACGGCATGGTGCCCAAGTACGTCCGCTTCCGCGTCGCCGGCATCTT
>DASUBK010000303.1:0-2523 GCA_035763305.1 Terriglobales bacterium
GGCAAGATTGATGTGGCCATGGCGGAGAAATTTCTCGCCGATCACTACGACTCTTACGAAAAGAAAGAAGATGCCGACGAGCGCAGCCTGTGCGGCCACGGCGAAGCTTCGCCGCGCGGCTCCAAGGCCTTCGAGTGGGCGCCCTATCAGCCCGATGGCGCGGTCGAAGGCAAAGTCACGGACGCGACTCTGGCGTCGCGCATGGAGTTGTGGGCGCGCGCCGGGCATCCCTGCGGCACCGACTTCAAAGTCAAGCCCTTCCTGCGGGACCATCCCGAGTTTGGCTGGATGAAGCCGGCGCTGACCGACATGATCGCCGGTCCCTGGACGCAATTTAAATCGGGCGAGAAGAAATAGGTTAGACGATCACGTGGGGACATCACGTGGGGACAGGCGCACACACTCGAATCACGTGGGGACAGGCGCCCTCGCCTGTCCGGCGGACGCGCCAGCGTCCGCGGCCTTCGCCCCTCTCAGCGGCTGGCACAACAAATTTTGCAGCGTCCGGCTTTTCGCGCGCGTCCATTCCGTGCCGGGTAACCGAGGTATTCCATGCCGCCAACACTCTACATGGTGGTGGAGCGCTTCAAAGATGCTCCCGCCGTCTATCGTCGTTTCCGCGAACGCGGCCGCCTGGCACCCGAAGGCCTGGTCTACGTCTCCAGCTGGGTCGATGAAGGCGTGCAGCGTTGCTTCCAGTTGATGCAAACCAGCGATCGTCGCCTGCTGGAGCAATGGATCGCCAACTGGAGCGATCTCACCGACTTCGACGTCTATCCGGTGATCAGTTCGCAGGAGGCGGCACAGCGCATGGCGCCGCTGCTCGAAACTCGCCGGCCGTAAGGACGAAGCACATGCCCGATACTCAGCCCTATCTCGACCGCATCCGGCAGTTCGCCGAGGGTGAAGACCCTCTGCAGCTTCAGGCCTCCACGCCGCAGGAAATCGCCGATCTCATCGCAAACGTCTCCGAGCCGGCGTTGCACAAGCGTCCCCAGCCTGGCAAGTGGTCGGTGGTCGAGATCATCGCCCACCTCGCCGAGGACGAACTGGTCACCAGTTGGCGCTACCGGCAGATGCTGGAGAATCCCGGCTGCTCGCTGGCGGGCTTCGACCAGGACAAGTGGGCCGCCTGGGGCCGCTACCAGGAATGGGAGGCCGAGGATGCGCTCACCATGTTCCGGCTGCTGCGCGACGCCAACCTTCGCCTGCTGCGGGGACTCACCCCGGAGGAGTGGACACGTTCGGGCGTGCACGCCGAGCGCGGCCGCATCACCATCGCCGACCTGGCGCGCCACATGGCCGGCCATGATCGCAACCACCTGGAACAGATCCGCCGCCTCGTACAACTCTCCTGAGGGACGGCGCCCAAACCCGCCATTGGCGTGTAACTTTGCAATACAAAGTACTTGACACGCCCTCAGGTGCGCGCTACTCTGTTGCCTCATGCGCCGTCTCCGCCGCTGCCGCGCTCCCCACATCCGCGCCGTGCTTCCGCCCAGCACGCCGGAGCGCGCCGCCTTCGACGATCTGCGCTTTATCCGCGAGACCATCGCCAACTCCGCCTCCTTCACCGCCGTTCCCGGATGGGGCATGGTGGGCATGGGCGCCACCGCGATGGCAGCCGCGTTGCTCGCCATCGAGGCCACCACGCCCAAGCGCTGGATCGCGGTATGGCTGGTCGAAGCCGCCGTGGCCCTGCTGCTGGCCCTGTGGGCCATGGAGCGCAAGGCCCGCCGCTCGCGCACGCCGCTGCTCTCCGGGCCGGGCCGGCGCTTCGTCTTGAGTTTTCTTCCGCCGCTGATTGCCGGCGCTCTGCTCACCGCCGTGCTTTACCAGATCAGCGATGTACGCCACCTGCCCGGCATGTGGCTGCTGCTCTATGGGACCGGCGTGGTCACCGGGGGCGCGTTCTCGGTGCGCATCGTGCCGGTCATGGGAATGTGTTTCATGGCGGGCGGAGCGGCGGCGCTGCTGGCGCCCGCATCCTGGGGAACCGCCATCATGGCCTCCAGTTTCGGAGCGCTGCACCTGATTTTCGGCGTGGTGATTGCGAGGAAGCATGGCGGATAGACGGCACGCCATCCACCGCGACAAGCCGGCGCACACCCCCGCGCGCCGCCCGCTGGAGCACGAGCGCGGCGCCGCCGCGGTGCCCGAACTCGATCCCCTGATCCACGAGCGCATCCGCCTGGCCATCGTCAGCGCCCTGGCGGTCAACGAGAAGCTCAGCTTCAACGAGTTGAAGCGCCTGCTGAACACCACCGACGGCAACCTCAGCGTGCACGCGCGCAAGCTCGAGGAAGCCGGCTACATCGAGTGTGACAAGCATTTCGAGGGACGCATGCCGAAGACCGAGTACCGGCTGAGCGCCTCGGGACGCCGCGCGCTGCAGCGGTACCTGGACGGCATGGAGGAAATCATCCAGCGGGCGCGCGGCTGAAATTTTTTTGCAGATTAGCTTTGCAATACAAAGGTCTTCGTATATGAACGGAATCCACGTCGGCATCATCATGGACGGAA
>DASUBK010000304.1:0-11758 GCA_035763305.1 Terriglobales bacterium
CGTGACCGGAACCTCGCCGGACTGGAGCGCGCGCAGGTATTTCGCCGCCGCAAGGCCGGAGTCAAGATCGCAAGGAACAGCCAGGGCGAAGCGAGTTTCGCCGATGAAGGCGGGAACATTCGCGTTCACGGTAGTCCAGAAGAGCGGCCGGACGGTGGTGGACCAGCGCGAAGGCTCGCCGAAGAGATCGAAGAGAGCGAGCTTTTCGTTTTCACTGTAGCGCCGCCGCGCAGGCTCGATATGCAGTTGCACCGTGAGGGCAATCGATTGGACCTGCTCGTCCGCGCGGACGGTGTGGATGGCAAGGCGAAGCAAGAGCAGCGCGGCGGAAGCAGCCGGCGCCACCTCGGAGGCCGGCGCTACTTCCGCGGCCTCGACGTTGAATTGCAGCTCAGGCACGCGGCACTCCTTCGACGATTGCCTCTTCGCGCAACGTGACGAAGAAGCGCGCGATCTCCCGCCACACGTCATCGCCGCCGGTGAAGCCCGACCAGTGGCGGCGCACGATGCCGGTCAGTTCGTAACAGCGATCCACCGGCACGATGTAGTGCTCCGGCGGGGTGGCGAGACGGTTCACCAGCAGGGCTTCGACGTCGGGCTGCATCTGCCGCAAGCGCGGGTACGCCTCCGCGATCCGGTTCCAGGACTGCAGATCGAGCAAGGATTCGGTGGCGCCGGCGAGACTGGGATAGAAGGCAGCTACGCGGCCCGCCGGGCTACTGTGGAAGAAGAATGCGAGGTTGATGGG
Source organism: Terriglobales bacterium (assembly GCA_035763305.1). GTDB lineage: Bacteria > Acidobacteriota > Terriglobia > Terriglobales > Acidobacteriaceae > DASUBK01. The sequence goes on from DASUBK010000304.1 coordinate 749, forward strand.
GATGGCGAGCGCCTCCCACTGCAGATCGCCGAGGACGAAGCTGGCAAGGAAATAGCTTTCGCGCGGGATGCGGCGGTAGCGCCCGTTGCCGTCCTGGAAGAGAAAGGCGCAGGGATCGCACGAGCACAGGACGCGCCGCTCCTTGGGCTCCAGCAGGTGGGCGTGGCGCTCCGGCAGCGGCAGGGCGCAGAGCTCGCAGCGCTCCTCCGCGGGACGCCTCTGCCGCAGCCGCTGCAGCGCGGAGAGTGCGTCGCCGGAGATGGGAGACGAAGGCGTCATGCGGATCAGGCCGGCTGGATGCTGGGCATTTTCTTGTCAATCGGGCCGTGCGTCTTGGGATTGATGCTGGTGGCGCTGCGCGCGGTGGGAATGTCCTTTTCCCGGCCGGGCTCCTTGCCGCCGCTCTTCAGGCGCTCTTCACCGCGCTTGGTGCCCTTGGTATGCGAGGGCCGGCGGCTCTTTTCGGTGTAATGGTCAGGCATGAAAGCACCTCACGAGAATTACCGATTTCCGATTGCCGATTGCCGATTCGAGAGCGATTCCGCGGTGGTCTGTTCCACCGGGGTGATGCCCGAGGAGGCTGCCGAGGACGAGTTCCGCAAGACGTCGAGAGAGACAAATCCCGCCAGCGTGGACTCCTCGACGATGACCTGCACGGCCTCGGGCGCCGCGGCACGGATCGCCTGTTCGACCGCGGGCGCGAGCGGGCCACGATTCGACTGCCCGCCACGAATCCGCAAGCGCACCAGCCCGCCTTCCGCCGACAGCAGTTCCGCCGTCGCTTCCCGCTTCTTGAGCAGCGGTTCGAGATCGGCGAGAGCGCGGCGAACGCGGGTGGCAAAGGAATCAGGATGCAGGTCATGAACGAGAAGCACGCTGCGCACCAGCGGATCGCCATCGAAGCCGGCCAGAATCGCCGCGCCGGCTTCGCTCTTCTCGATCATCTCCAGCATGCGCCCCAGCGCGGCGGTATGAAACTGCAGCACCGCCGCCAGCAGGTCGGTGGCGATGCCGCGCGAGGCGGGATCGGCGATGGTCTCCAGCCGGCGCAACTGCGACTCGAGTTCGGTAGAGACAGGATCCAGCGGTTCCTCAGTCATGGCGCCTCATTGACCCATCAGGCCCAGCATGGGAGAATGCCGCGCCTGCAGCAGTTTGCCGTTGCCCAGGTACATGTGAACGCCGCAGGGCAGACAGGGATCGAAGCTGCGCACCGCGCGCATGATGTCCACACCCTTGAACTTGTCGGGCCCGTTCTCCTCGAAAATAGGCGTGTTCTGCACCGCATCCTCGTAGGGTCCTGGCGTGCCGTAGATATCGCGCGGGTTGGCATTCCAGGGAGTGGGCGGGTAGGGATGATAGTTGGCGATACGCTTGTCGCGGATCACGACGTGGTGGGACAAGACGCCGCGCACCGCTTCATGGAAGCCGCAGCCGATGGCCTCTTCCGGAACCTGGAATTGCGCCCAGGTCTTGGTGTGGCCCTTGTAGACCTGGTCCATGGCCTTCTCGACGAAGAACATCGCCGCGGCGGCCGCGTAGGCCTGGAAGTAGGTGCGCGCACGATCGCGCTCGATGGCGTTGCTCCACTTGGGAATCCGCCACTTCAGCTCCATCTCCGGCTTGGAGCCGGTCTTGGGGAGCGTGATGGTGATGTCCTTTCCCTTGTGCGCCTTGACGTAGCCGATGTCCACCATTCCCGACAGCGCCGTGGACCACAGCCGCGCAATGGGACCGCCGCCGGTGTCGAGCGCCAGGTGCTCGCCAGTCTTGTCGTAGAACCAGCGCGGCGACATGACCCATGAGTAGTTGCCGCGGAAGTCGCGCTTCTGCGGCTTGGGCGTGGTGGTCTGGTTCCAGGGATGGCGCATGTCGACGGGATTGCCCAGCGGATCCTTGTGGACGAAGATTTCCTTGTCTTCCCAGTCTTCGTAATAGGAGCTGCCGAGCAGGATGCGAATGCCGAGGTTGATGTCCACCAGGCTGTTGGTGACCAGTTCGCCGTCCACGATGATGCCCGGCGTGACGTACATTTCCCTGCCCCACTTCTCCATCTTCTTGTAGGTGTAGTCGCACTCGTCGGGATTGTTCCAGGCGCCCCAGCACCCGAGGAGGACGCGGCGCTGGCCCACCTGCTCGTAGCCGGGCAGGGCTTCGTAGAAGAAATCGAAGAGGTCGTCGTGCAGCGGCACGCACTCTTTCATGAAGTCCACGTACTTCATCAGCCGCACCATGTAATCGGTGAACACCTGGATGGTGGCAACGGTGCCGGTTCCGCCCGGGTAGAGCGTGGAAGGATGAACGTGGCGGCCTTCCATCAGGCAGAACATCTCGCGCGTGAGGCGGCTCATCTGCAGCGCCTTCTTATAGAAGTCGCCGGTGAAGGGGTTCAGCGCGGTCATGATGTCGGCGATGGTGCGGTAGCCGTGCTTCTCGAAATTGGGGGCCTCGGTGCGCTGCGCCTTGGCCCAGACGCTGGGATTGGTTTCCTTGACCATCTGCTCGCAGAAGTCCACGCCGACCAGGTTGTCCTGAAAGATGTTGTGATCGAACATGTACTCGGCGGCCTCGCCGAGATTGATAATCCACTCGCCGGTGTCGGGCGTCTTCATGCCGCAGGCCATATTGGAGGCATAGACGGCGCAGGTGGCGTGATTATCGCCGCAGATGCCGCAGATGCGGCTGGTGATGAAGGGGGCGTCGCGCGGGTCCTTGTTCTTCATGAACACGCTGTAGCCACGGAACATGGAGGAGGTGCTGTAGCACTCGGCGACCTGGCGGTTCTCGAAATCGATCTTGGTGTAGATCCCGAGGCTGCCGACGATGCGCGTGACCGGGTCCCAGTTCATTTCGACCAGAGTGCGCTTGCCGGTTGACGGCTGCCGTTCTTCCCTGGTGATGGTGGTCATGGGCGCACTTCCTTTCCGTTGCCGTAGATGGTCGAGTGGTAGCCGGTGCTGAGCTTGTTCCCTCTGCGCCGCCACTTGGGCTCTTTGTTGACGCCGGAGTTGGTGATGGCGCGCAGGGTGCGGACGATGACGCCGTAGGTTTCCACGCCCATGGAGGACAGTCGCGCTCCCGGCGGCTCGTCCATGAAGGGCATGACCTTGTCGGGAAAACCGGGCATGGTGCAGGCGATGCAGATGCCGCCCACGTTGGGACAGCCGCCGATGCCGCGCATCCAGCCGCGCTTAGTGACGTTGCAGTTGACCACCGGGCCCCAGCAGCCGATTTTGACCAGGCACTTCTGCGAGCCGTACTCGTGGGCGAAGTCGCCCTGCTCGTAGTAGCCGGCGCGGTCGCAACCTTCGTGCACGGTCTTGCCGAAGAGCCAGGTGGGACGCAGCATCTCGTCCAGCGGGATCATGGGCGCCATCTGCGCGGCCTGGTAGAGCAGGTAGAGCAGCGTCTCGGTCATGTTGTCCGGCTGCACCGGGCAGCCGGGCACGTTGATGATGGGAACGCCGGCCCACGACTTCCACTTCCAGCCCAGATAATCGGCCAGTCCCATGGCGCCGGTAGGATTGCCGGCCATGGCGTGAATGCCGCCGTAGGTGGCGCAGGTGCCGGCGGCGACGACGGCGTACGCCTTGGGCGCCAGGCGGTCGATCCACTCCATCAGGGTGATCGGCTGGCCGTCGGGATGATTGCCGATGCCGGTCCAGTAGCCCTCTTGCTTGATCTTCTCGTTGGCGACGGAGCCCTCGATCACCAGCACGAAGGGCTGCAACTCACCTTTTTCCGCCTTGTAGAGCCAGTCCATGAAGTCGTCGCCGCCCTGCTCGTAGGCGAGCACGCGGTTGTGCAGGACGACCTTGGGGATGCCGGGAATGTTGCCGAGGATCAGGTCTTCGATGGCGGGCTGCTCGGCCGCGGTGACGGAGACGGTGTCGCCGTCACAGCTCAGGCCGTCGGGCAGCCAGATGACGTGAACGTCGAGCGGAAGGGGCTTTTCCGGCTTGAGCCAGGGAAGCTTGAGCAACTGCATGGGAACCTCGCTTGAGGGCGGAAGTTGCTGATGCGTGGGAAAGAGGAGAGGAGGCAGGCGTGGGCCGCGCAATCGGCCGCACTTGGTTCATGCCCACCTTCACTTCCTCCGGCGAGTGCCGGATCCATGAAACGTTCGCAGTGACGCGCCGCGTACCGCGACTCATAGCATCGCAACGCGATACAACGCAGGGTGGCGATACTAGGGAAGCAGATGCGCGCGGGGAACTTGCAAGTTGCCGCGGGGCGGAGGAAATCGGGCGCGGAGAGTAGCTGCTGGCGCAGGTTGACGCTTTAGCGGCGGACCAGCCGTTCCAGCTTCTCCATGGCGGGCTCGAGGCGCTGCAAGTTGCGGAGCACCGGGGCGAAGATGTCCCCTTTGTGCTGGAAGCGGGCGCGCACGTTGGCGAGGGTGAAGTCGAGGGGCGAGAGCCCGGGCTTCACCTCCTTCCACTCCAGGGGCGTGGCGACGGGCGCGCGGTTGTGGGCGCGCAGCACGTAGGGTGCGGAGATGGTCTTGCCCCAGGAAATCTGCAGGTAATCGAAATACACTTTGCCCTTCTCGCGCTGCTGCACGGCACGCGGGGTGGTGAACAGCTCGGGACGCTCGCCGATCGCCAGGCGGGCGATGATCTCGGCGAAGGTGCGCACCTGCTCGTAGGAGTACTCGGGGGCAATGGGCACGTAGATGTGCATGCCGTCGCCGCCGGTGGTTTTGGGGTAGCCCTCGAGTTCGAGGCCGGCCAGCTTGCGGCGCACCAGTTGCGCGGCCTCGACGATGCGGTCATAGCCGCAGTGGTAGGGATCGAGGTCGAGCACCATGAAGTCGGGATGATCGAGGGAGCCGACGCGGCTGAACCAGGGGTTCTGGTCGATGCAGCCGAGATTGGCGAGGTAGAGCAGCGCGGGCTCGTCATCGCAGATCACCATCGGCTTGGTGGCGCCTTCCTCGACTTCGATTTCCTCGGTACGCAGCCACGAGGGGAAGGGGGAAGCGTCCTTTTGGAAGAAGTAGTCAGAGTCGATGCCGTTGGGATAGCGCTTGAGCGAGAGCGGGCGTCCGGCGAGGTGAGGAACGAGGAGAGGAGCGACGTCGGCGTAGTAGTTGATGAGGTCGCGTTTGGTGTAGCCGTCGGCGGGATAGAAGACTTTGTTCAGGTTGGTGAACTTGAGGCGGCGGCCGGAGAGGTCGAGGGAGACTTCGGCTTTGTCGGCGGGGAGCAAGGGCACACGTGGCGACAGCCGCCCCGGCTGTCGGGACGCGCGCAGCGCGTCAGCACTGGCCGCCTGCGGCGGCCCGGACAGGCGAGGGCGCCTGTCCCCACGTGATTTCGGAGTGTCTTGTGTTTCCTCCGGCTCCTCGCGCACGCAGTCGTGGGCATCGCGGTCGGGGCGGAGGGCAATGAAGACCGGGGCGCGCAGGTGGTTGTCGCCGCCCCAGCCGGTGTAGCGCACGGAACAGACCAGGCGCGGCTGGAGCCAGGTCACGTCGCCGATGTCGTCTTTGGCGGCGAAGGCGGGACGCTTGCTGATCAGCGGCTCCAACTGCGCATAGATGTCGAGAAGTTGCTTGTCGCTGAAGCCGGTGCCGACGTTGCCTGCCCAGACCAGCGCGCCCTTGTCGTAGTAGCCGAGCACGAGCGATGAGAACGGCTTGCGGCGTCCGCTGGTGAAACCGCAGATCACGAACTCGTCCTCGGTGGTGAACTTCACCTTGACCCAGCAATTGCTGCGGCCGGACTCGTAGCGGCTGTCGAGGCGCTTGGCGAGCACTCCTTCCAGGCCGTGGGTCTGGGCGGCGTCCAGCACGCGCCGGCCGGGGCCGGGGAACGATTCGGAGAGGCGCAGGTGGGCCGTGGGGCGGAGCACGGCGCGCAGCAGTTTCTGGCGCTCGCTCAGGGGGACGTCGCGCAGGTCGTAGCCGTTGAGGTAGAGCAGGTCGAAGGCGAGCAGGGCAATGGGGGAAGGGAGTTCCGTTGAGGATCCGCCGGTCGAGGTCGACCGGCCTCCATCATCATCACTATTTTTCTTTGTGCCGGTCGGGGTCGACCGGCCGCCATCGCTTCTTCGCGATGGCGGCACGAAGCCGGTGCGCTGTTGCATGAGGCTGAAGCTGGGGCGGCCCTGGGAGTCGAAGGCCACGATCTCGCCGTCGAGGATGGCGGACTCGGCGGCCAGCGCGGCGGGCAATTCCTGCAATTCGGGAAAGTGGCCACCCAGCGGATTGCCGTTGCGCGACAGCACGCGCAGCTTGGCGTCCTTCACGAAGCACAGGCCGCGGAAACCGTCCCACTTGATTTCGTAGCTCCACTCCGCGCCTTCGGGGAGATGGCGGGAAAGCGTGGCCAGCATGGGCTGCAAGCGGTCAGGCATAGCGGCACGCCTGGCGCCGGGCAGGTCGGCGGGATCGGCGGCGCGCACCACGACCGGATCGAGATGGTCCTCGGCGTCCCATCCGGACTGGGCGGCGAAATCAGGTTTCTTCAGCAGCAGCCACTCGTTTTTCTTGCTGCTCTTGATGCGGACCAGGGCGAAGTTGCCCATCAGCTTGCTGCCGTGCAGGGCAAACTTGAAGTCGCCGCGCTCCAGTTGCTGCTCGGCGGAGACGTCGCCGAGCAGTTCCCAGGTGCCGGTGTCCCACAGGTTGACGACCCCGGCGCCGTAGTTCCCTGCCGGGATGGTGCCCTCGAAGCTGCCGTATTCCAGCGGGTGGTCTTCGACGTGGACAGCCAGGCGCTTTTCCTTCGGGTCCAGAGTGGGACCCTTGGGGACGGCCCAGGACTTGAGCACGCCGCCGAGTTCGAGGCGGAGATCATAATGAAGGCGGCGGGCGGCGTGGCGCTGGACGACGAAGGTGTTCCCACCCTTTCGCTCAGTCGCTCCGCTCCCTCGCGAAAAGGGTGGGGCACCCGGGGAGTCCCCGGGCTCCGGGGTGCGGGCGAAATCGCGCTTGCGCTTGTAGTCGTGGAGCGGCATGAGCGGTGGATGATTCTAGCGCGAGGCGGATTTCAACATGGAGACACGGAGAAACCCGTTTTTTACCGTTTTTTGCTCCGTGGCTCCGTGACTCCGTGTTGATGTTGATTACCTTGATGCTGCCCCTTGGTGACGCTCGCTCCCCACCGGGGTGCCTTGGAAACAGGGCTCATCCGTGATAATTCTATTAACCCTCTCCCCCAACGCTCTGGTGAGGTTACGAGGATGGCAAGCACGGTGTGGAAGGGGCACTTGACCTTCGGTCTGGTGTCTCTGCCGGTCAAACTATTCAGCGCGGCGCGCAGCGAGACGGTCAGCTTCAACCAGTTGCACGCCTCCGATCACTCCCGGGTCAAGCAGGTCCTGTTCTGCCAGGCGGAAGACAAGCCGGTGGAACGCAAGGACCTGGTCAAGGGCTACGAATACGAGAAGGACAAGTACGTCGTCGTAGACGAGGACGACATCAAGAAGGCGGTTCCGGCTTCCTCGCGGACGATGGAAATCCTGGAATTCGTGAAGTCCGACGAGGTGGACCCGGTCTACTACGAAAGCTCCTACTACATGGCGCCAGACGAGGCGGGCGAGAAGCCGTACGCCCTGCTCTTCGAGGCCCTGCGCCGCTCCGGTCATGTGGGGCTGGCGAAGGTCACCATGCACAACCGGGAGCACATCGTCATCCTGCGGCCGGGACGCCGCGGCATCCTGCTGCACACCATGTACTACGAGGACGAGGTGCGCAAGGTGGAGGAGTTCCGCACCGACACCAGCATGGTGAAGGACAAGGAACTGGAACTGGCGATGACGCTGGTGAACTCGCTGCAGGCGGAGTTCGAGCCGGCCAAATTCAAGGACGCCTACCGCGAGAACCTGATGGCGGTGATCCAGGCGAAGATCCAGGGCAAGGAGATCGTGGAGACGCCGCAGGCGCAGCAACTGGCGCCGGTGGTGGACATCATGGAGGCGCTGAAAGCCAGCCTCGCCCTGGGCAAGAAGCCGGTGGCGTCGGTCGTCAAGACGCCCGAGCCCTCGGAGAAGTCTAAGAAGGGGAAGAAGACGGCGGGGGCGTAGCGATTGCCGAGCGCCGATTTCCGAGTGCCGATTTTCGAGAGCTGCGGGCGAGGCGCCCGCAGCCTTCGCATTTAGGGCCGGTTTAGGGCAGCCCCGGCGAGGGCGCCGGGGCCTACCTTTTTCTTATGCGCCGGCACGTACCTTATGCGCCGGGGCCTACCTCCAGGAGGGTTATGCCGTACTTATTGAAGACGGAGCCGTCGGAATACTCGTTCGCACAACTGCAGAAGGATAAGTCCACCGTGTGGGATGGAGTCACCAATCCGGTGGCGCTGAAGAACCTGCGCGGGATGAAGAAGGGCGACGAACTGGTCATCTACCACACCGGCGACGAGAAGCGCACGGTGGGCACAGCGGTGGTGGAGAGCGTGAATGCCGACGATCCCAAAAAGCCCATGGTGCGCATCAAGGCGGGCCGGGAGTTGAAGCCAACCACGCTGGCGGAGATCAAGGCGAGTCGCGAGTTCGCCGATTCGCCGCTGGTGTCGCAGGGCCGGCTGTCGGTGGTGCCGCTGACGACCGGGCAGTACGAGATGCTCACGGGGAAGTAACGATTTCGTGCCCTTCGTGGGACCTTCGTGTCCTTCGTGTGAACCAAGAAGGCCGGTTCACACGAAGGCCACAAAGGTTCAGTACACGGCGCGGCGCTGCATGTCCTGCTTACTGACCAGAGAGTAGCGCGGCTCGGCGGGGGCGTTATCGAGGATGCGGCCGGCGAGGTACTCGCCCACCACCGGACCGTGCTTGAAGCCGTGTCCCGAGCCACCGCCGGCGAGCCACACGTTCTCCCACTGCGGGTGGCCATCGAGCAGGAAGTCGCCGCTGGAGGTGTTCTCGTACTGGCAGACACGCGTCTCGACGACCGGCGCATCGCGCAGTTCGGGAAGACGGCGCGCGACGTATTCGCGCGCAAGACGCAGGCCTTCTTCGGTCACCATGCGCGCTCCGCTGTCGGGATCGAAGGCCGGACCGTGGAAGTCGCAGGCGATCTTCACCCCCCGGTTCTCGATATCGGGTAAGCCGTAAATCTCTTCGGTGCGGTGCAGCCAGGCCGGCATGGCGGGCGAGGTGAAGCCCCGCAGACCGGCGGGCACGCCGAAAAAGAAGATCTCCTGCCGCGAGGGAAAAATGCGGCGGCCCAGCAGATCGGGAAAAACCTTCGGCAGCCAGGATCCGCAGCAAAAGACGAACGTACTGCCTGCCAATGTTTCGCCGTGCGCCGTGCGAAGCTGCGAAAGGCGGCCCGCGGCAGCGTCTGGTGGGACGACGGCGGCGCTGACGTACTCCACGCCCTCGCCACGGCAGGCTTCGAAGACCGCGGCCACAGCGCGACGGGCGAGCAGCACGCCGCTGCCGGGCTCGTAGATCGCGAAGTCCACGTTGGCGCTGCTGAACTGGGGAAAGCGGCGGCGCAGATCGTCGGGCGTGAGGCGCAAGTGCGCAACGCCGTGAGCGGCCAGCGTGTTGGCTATCGCCTCGCTGTAGGGATCGCCGTTGGTGCCCAGCCAGAGCATGCCGCAATTGATAAATAAGCCCACATCAGCCGTTCGCGATTGGGTCACGACAGGTCCTGGAGGGATAATGTGGGGGACCATCGTGCGGAACAGCTCTTTCCACTGTTCCAGGGCGCGGATGGCGGAGCGGGTGTACAGGGCGTCGGCGCCGTAGCCCATGCGGATGATGCGGGTCTCGCCGCCGGAGCTGGAGCGGCTGTTGCCGGGGCCGTAGGCGTCAACCAGGGTGACCGTGTGACCGCGGCGGCGGAGATGGAGAGCGGTCCAGGCGCCAAATACGCCGGCGCCAACGACGACGAAGTCCGGGGCCATGGGCTCTCATCGTAGCATTCAGCGATCAGCGGCCAGACACCGGGGCTAAAGCCCCTTGAAGAATGAGCGCGGATTCACCGGGCTGAAGCCCGGTGCTTCCACGGTGGCGCGGGGCGTTGCCCTTGCCGATTCCGCAGGCGAGGGCGCCTGCGGCTACGTATTTTTGGGTGGCGCATGCGACCGCCCCGGCGAGGCGCCGGGGCCTACCTGAATCCAGCTGAATGCTGAGTGCTGGCTGCTTTACAGCACGGCGCCGGTGCTGGTGCCGGTGGCCTCAAACACAAAGGTGCGTTCCTGCTCGGCGATAGGAAGGAAGACGTTGACCACGTCGGGATCGAACTGCGTGCCCTGCCCCGCGATCAACCGCCGCACCGCTTCTTCGTGGGGCAGGCCCTTGCGGTAGCAGCGGTTGGAGATCATGGCGTCGTAGGAATCGATGACCGACACGATGCGCGACACCAGCGGAATCTCGCTGCCCTTCAAGCCGGCGGGATATCCCTTGCCGTCGTAGCCCTCGTGATGATGCAGGGCGTAGAGGCTGGCCGATTCCAGGCCCTGGAAGAGGCGCAGCACCGACCAGCTGTACTCGGGGTGCTTGTTCATCATGGCGCGCTCTTCCGGGGTCAGAGCGGCGGGCTTTTTGAGAATCGAGTCGGGCACGCCGATCTTGCCGATATCGTGCAGCAAGGCGGCGACCTCGACCTGGTACATGTGATCTTCGGGGATGTTGAGCTTGCGGGCGACGCGCAGGGCCCACTCCGCCAGCCGGGTGCTGTGTACCCCGGTGTTGATGTCCTTGAGATCGAGGAGCTGGTTGAAGCCGCAGATGATCGAGTTGCGGAACGTCGTCTGCTGCTCTTCCAGCTCCTTGACCCGGAGCATCAGGGGCGACCAGCCACCGGCGATATTGGAGGAAGTGATGCCCATGGCTGGTCCCGTTTAGTGCTTGGCGCAGTACGTCAGGGCCTTCAGAGTATCGAGGCGGCCGCTGCCCACCTGCGGATCGGAGATCCATTGCGCCTGGCGGACGGCGGTGGGGACCTGCGCGAAAGTGCAGGAGCCATTCTTGCCGAGCATCATGGCCACCGTGCCGCTGACCAGCGGATTGCTGAACGAGGTGCCCCAGCCCGCGGCGTAGGCGCCCCACGGGTAG
>DASUBK010000305.1:0-5520 GCA_035763305.1 Terriglobales bacterium
GCACCCCGGTCGACATCTTCCCCGAAATCAACATACCGGTCATCAGCGTGGTCTGGAATTACAGCGGTTTGGCGCCGGAGGAGATGGCCGACCGCCTGGCCAGCAACTCCGAGCGCGCCATGACCACGCTGGTCTCCGACATCGATCACGTCGAGTCGCAGTCGCTCAACGGCATCTCGGTCATCAAGCTCTTCCTCAACCCCAACGCCAACCTGCAGAACGCCATGGCCGAGGTCACCGCGGTGGCGCAGATCAACATCCGCCAGGCGCCTCCCGGCACCGTGCCGCCGCTGATCATCGAGTTCACCGCCTCCTCCGTTCCCGTCATCCAGCTCGGTCTCAGCAGCAAGACCCTTCCCGAACAGCAGCTCTTCGATCTCGGCAACAACTTCCTGCGTATCCAACTGGCGACCGTCCCCGGCGCGGCCTCGCCGTATCCCTATGGCGGCAAGCTGCGCCTGATTTCGGTGGACCTCGACACCGCCGCGCTGCAGGCCAACGGCCTCACCCCGGTGGACGTGGTCAACTCCCTGAACGCCCAGAACCTCGTCCTGCCCTCCGGCACCGCCAAGATCGGCCCGCTGGAAAACACGGTCGAGATGAACGGCACGCCCGAGACCATCGCCGAACTCAACGACCTGCCGGTCAAGATCGGCAACGGCTCGGCCATCTACATGCGCGACGTGGCCCACATCCGCGACGGCTTCTCGCCGCAGACCAACATCGTGCGCATGGACGGCGTGCGCGGCTCGCTGATGAGCATCTCCAAGGTGGGCGAGCACGCCTCCACGCTGGAGATCGTGGACGGCATCAAGCGCATGGTGCAGCGCTCGGCCTCTTCCCTGCCCGCCGACTTGAAGATCACGCCGCTCTTCGACCAGTCGCTCTTCGTGCGCGCCTCGATTGCCGGGGTGCTGCGCGAGGGCATCATCGCCGCCGCCCTGACCGCGCTGATGATCCTGCTCTTCCTCGGCGACTGGCGGCCGACCCTGATCATCGCCATCTCCATCCCGCTGTCGGTCTTCGTCTCCATCATCCTGCTCAGCGCGCTGGGCCAGACCATCAACATCATGACCCTCGGCGGCCTGGCGCTCGCCGTCGGAATCCTGGTCGACGACGCCACCGTCACCATCGAGAACATCGAGCGCAACATCATGCAGGGCAAGGAACTGAAGCAGGCCATTCTCGACGGCGCGCAGCAGATCGCCGTGCCCGCTCTCGTCTCCACCCTCTGCATCTGCATCGTCTTCGTGCCCATGTTCTTCCTCACCGGCGTGGCCAAGTTCCTCTTCGTCCCCCTGGCCGAAGCGGTGGTATTCGCCATGCTGGCCTCGTACGTGCTCTCCCGTACGCTGGTCCCCACCCTGGTGATGTACATCATGCGCGGCCACGAACATAAGCTGGCCTCGCCGCGCACCTTCGTCGGCCGCATGCAGCGCCAATTCGAGGACGGATTCGAAAACTTCCGCGGCAACTATCGCGACCTGCTGGAATCCGTTCTCGCTCACCGCAAGGGCTTTGTCGCCGCCTTCCTGATCGTCTGCCTGCTCTCGCTGGGCTGGATCTTCTTCCTCGGCCGCGACTTCTTCCCCGCCGTGGACGCCGGCATCTTCCGCCTGCACCTGCGGGCCCGGCCCGGCCTGCGCGTCGAGGAAACCGCGCGCCTCACCGACCAGGTCGAGAAGGTGATCCGCCGCACCATCCCGCCGCGCGAGATCACCACCATCATCGACAACATCGGCGTTCCCTACTCCTCGGTGAACCTGACCTACACCAACACCGGCGTGATCGGCACCAGCGATTCCGATATCCAGGTGGCGCTCAACCGGGACCACCGTCCCACCTCGCAGTACGTGGACCAGCTCCGCCGCGAACTGCCCCGCGACTTCCCCGGCGTCGAATTCTTCTTCCAGCCCGCCGACATCGTCGCCCAGATCCTGAACTTCGGCCTGCCCGCGCCGATTGACGTCCAGGTCATCGGCAACGACATGCGCTCCAATTACGAGATCGCGCAGCAGATCGCCAACCGCATGCGCCGCATTCCCGGCTCCGCCGACGTGCACGTGCAGCAGATGATGAGCCTGCCCACGCTGCGCATGGACATTGACCGCACCAAGGTGGCGCAGGTGGGCCTCAGCGCCCGCGACGTGGCGCAGAACGTCCTCATCTCCCTCAGCGGCAGCTTCCAGACCGCGCCCAACTTCTGGCTGAACCGCAAGAACGGCGTGACCTACAACATGGCGGTGCAGACGCCGCAGTACAAGGTCACCAGCCTGCAGGACGTGCTGAACACCCCGGTCAACAACGCGACTTCGCGCTCGCCGCAGGTGCTGGGCAACCTGGTGCACCTCACGCCGACCTCGCGCCCGGCGGTGGTTTCGCACTACAACGTGCAACCGGTGATCGACATATACGCCAGCACCGCCGGCCGCGATCTCGGCGGCGTCTCCACCGACACCATGAACATCCTCAAGGAGTTCGAGGGCAAGCTGCCGCGCGGCACCCGCATCGAGGTGCGCGGCCAGGTGGACACGATGAATACCTCCTTCCGCGGGCTGGAAATCGGCCTGCTGATGGCCATCGTCCTCGTCTACCTGTTGATCGTGGTGAACTTCCAGTCCTGGCTCGACCCCTTCATCATCATCAGCGGACTCACCGGGGCCCTCGCCGGCATCGTGTGGATGCTGCTGCTGACCCACACCCGCCTCAGCGTGCCCTCGCTCACCGGGTCCATCATGTGCATGGGCGTGGCTACCGCCAACTCGATTCTGCTGGTCTCGGCGGCGCGCGACGCCATGGTCGAGGGCCTGGCGCCGCTGCAGGCCGCGCTGGAAGCCGGCTACGCCCGCATTCGCCCCGTCATCATGACCGCGCTGGCCATGATCATCGGCATGCTTCCCATGGCCCTGGGCATCGGCGAAGGCGGCGAGCAGAACGCGCCGCTGGGCCGCGCCGTCATCGGCGGCCTGTTGCTGGCCACGGTGGCAACCCTGTTCTTCGTGCCCGCGGTGTTCGCGATGGTGCACGGACGCAAGCCCGCCGTCGCATCTCCGGAGGTTGATCGGTCATAATGCCGACAGTCATAGAAGGTCCTATGTCATCGCACGTGGAAGTGACGCCCGCAAGATCGACTGGCTCGCCGCCCTCCTCCCCGGCGCCGCGCAGGGCCCTCGCCCTCGCGGTCATAGTCCTGCTGATCCTGGCAGTGGCCGGCGCGGTCACCGTCTTCTCCCGCCTGCGCGAGGAGAAGGTTCTGGCCAAGGACACCGACGCGGCCGCCATTCCCATCGTCTCCGTCATCCACGCCACCGCCGAGAAGCCGGAGCAGGAACTGGTCCTCCCCGGCACCCTGCAGGCCTATGTCGAGTCGCCCATCTATGCCCGCACCTCGGGCTACCTGGAGAAGTGGTACAAGGACATCGGCTCGCGGGTAAACAAGGGCGAATTGCTGGCCGACATCGCCACCCCGGAAGTGGACCAGGAATTGATGCAGGCCCGCGCCGCGGTGCGCCAGCAGCAGAGCGCGCTGGGCATCGCCCAGATCTCCGCCAGCCGCTGGCAGGAGCTGCGCAAATCCGACTCCGTATCTCAGCAGGAAACCGATCAGCGCAACAGTGACCTGACGACCGCGCAGGCGAACCTTGCCGCCGCCGAGGCCAACCTCAAGCGACTCGAGCAGTTGGAATCTTTCAAGCACGTGTACGCGCCCTTCTCCGGCGTGATTACCAAGCGCAACGTCGATCCCGGCGCGCTCATCAACGCCGGCGCCACGGGCCGTGAGATGTTCGACATCGCGCAGATGGATCCCCTGCGCGTCTACATCAACGTGCCCCAGTCCTACGGCCCGGAAATCAAAGTGGGCAGCGCCGCCTATGCCACGCTCGAGGAGCGGCCGGGCCTGAAGTTCGCCGGCAAGATCGCTCGTACCGCTGACGCCATCGACCCCAGCAGCCGCACCCTGCTCACCGAGGTTGACATCCCCAACAAGGATGGCCGCCTGCTCCCCGGCTCTTTCGGGCAGGTGCACTTCGCGGTCAAGGCCGAGGTGCAGAAGTTCGTCGTGCCGGTGAACGCCCTCATCTTCCGCGCCCAGGGACCGCAATTAGCCGTGGTCGGGCAGGACGGCAAAGCGCACCTGCGCTCCATCGCCATCGGCCAGGACTACGGCGCCTCGTTGGAAGTTCTCACCGGCGTGGACGCCAGCGATCGCATCATCATCAATCCTCCCGACTCGCTGGAAGAGGGCCAGGCCGTGAACGTGGCCGCCGCCGCAACCGAGGACGGGCGCTCATGACCAGGCTGTGGGCGGCGCTCGCGGCCGCTTCCCTGCTGACCGGCTGCGCCGTCGGGCCGAAGTACCAGCGCGCCTCCGTGCCTGCCCCGCCGCAGTGGAAGACCGAGGCGCCCTGGCAAACCGCCGCGCCCAAGGATTCCCTCCCCAAAGGCGCGTGGTGGGAACTGTTTCACGATGACGCGCTGAATACCTACGAGCAGCAGTTGCTGGCGGCGAACTACTCGCTGATCGCTGCCCGCGATCGACTCTTGCAAGCCCGTTCTTTTGCTCGCGTTTCCACCTCCGCTTACTTCCCCACGCTCTCCGCCGATCCCGGCGTGCAGCGCCAGCGGGTCTCCGGTGAGCGTGCGGCGCTGGGCGGTGTGGCTCCTACGGCGGCGGTAACCCAGACCGTCACCACCATTCCTTTCGTCATTAATTACGAGGCGGACCTCTTCGGCTCGGTGCGCAACAACGTCAAAGCCGCCAATGCCAGCCTTCAGGCCAGCGCTGCCGATCTGGCCAACGTTCAATTGGTGCTCACTGCCGAGATGGCCGCCGACTACTTCACCCTGCGCGAACTGGACGCCGAATTGAACGTCCTGCGCGCCAATGTCGCCGCCCAGGAAAAGGCCTTGGGCGTCGTGCAGAAGCGCCATGAGGGCGGCGTTGCCTCCGGCTTGGAAGTCGCGCAGCAGGCCGCGCTGCTGAACGCCACCCGCGCCCAGGTCTCGCTTACCCAGCAGACGCGCGCGCAGTACGAGCACGCCATCGCAACCCTGACCGGCAATCCGGCGCCGTCGTTCTCGATACCGGTGCTGCCGCTGAATGCCGCCGCGCCCCCGGTACCCACCGGAGTCCCCTCGGACCTGCTCGAGCGCCGCCCCGACATCGCCACCGCCGAGCGCCGCATGGCCCAGCAGAACGCCCAGGTGGGAGTCGCCACCGCCGCTTTCTATCCGCGTCTCGGCATTGGCGCCAGCGGCGGCCTGCAGAGCCGCGACATTGGCGCGCTCTTCTCCGCCCCCAGCGCCGTGTGGGCCATCGGCACCGACCTGTTGACCCCGATCTTCAACGGCGGCCACAATCGCGCCAATCTCGCCCTCGCCCGCGCCACCTACGACGAGTCGGTGGCCGACTACCGCCAGACGGTGCTCACCGCCTTCCAGCAGGTCGAGGACAGCCTGGCCGCGTTGCAGAACCTGTCCAGCGCCGCCGCCAGCCAGCAAGTGGCGGTCGAAGACTCG
>DASUBK010000306.1:0-6828 GCA_035763305.1 Terriglobales bacterium
CTTTGAAACCTCCGAAACCTTTCTTCAATCTGAAATCGCTTCCAGGTCCTGCCCGCGCAACTGCCGGAAGCGCAGGCCGGCGGCGCCGAAGCAGGCAAGCCCCAGCAGGCTGGTGCTGAGGAAGGTCCAGGCGTGCAACACCAGCACCAGTGCCAGCGCGTTGCCCCGGGCCAGGCCGGCGAGGCGCAGTGCCGCGGCGCCGAAGAATTCATAGGCGCCCACATTGGCGGGGGCGGCCGGAACCACCGACGCCAGGCCCGCGACGGCGGAGAAGAACACGCCCGACAGCGGCGACAGCCGCACGCCGAACGACCGCGTCAGCGACCAGATCATCAGTCCTTCCAGGATCCAGATGGAGGCCGTCAGCAGGAGCAGGCGCGCCATCTGGGCCAGCGAGGTCATGGAGCCCAGGCCTTCGGCAAACGCCACCAGGATCTTGTGGGCCTGCGCTCCCCGCTGCGGCAGGTGAATACGCACGAAGAAGTGCTCGATGCGCGCCAGCAGCCATTCCCGGTGATAGCGCAGCATGAAGAGAACGAAGAAGCCGGCGCCGAAGACCAGGGCGGACACGATGGTGAGACGCCACACCCATTGCGGCGGCGTCATGAACAGCAGCGAAAACACAATCACTGCCACCAGGATCAGGCCGTCGAGCACCTTCTCCACGCCCATGGTCGCCAGGGCGCGGGTGCTGCTGCCCTCGTGCGTGCGCCGCCCGATCAGAACGCAGCGGGCCACGTCCCCGGCGCGCGCGGGCAGGAAATTGTTGACCGCCGTGCCGATGGCGAGAGTTTGAAAGGCGACCGCGAAGCCGGGGCGGTGATGCGGTTCGTAGATCAGGTGCCAGCGCCATCCGCGCAGCGGCATGTGAATCATGAACAGCGCGCCCGGCAGCACCAGGAAGCGCCAGTCAACGTGGGCCAGGGTGCGCCAGGACTTTCCCAGGTCGGCGTTGTGCATGGCCAGGTAAATGAAAATCGCGCTGACCGCCAGCGACAGCAGCAGCATGGGCCAGTGGGCGCGGTGCGCGGCGGGAGGCCGTGCCGGCGCTTCGCGATCCACCCCGGGAGCGGTGCCGCTCACCATGTTCGATCCTGGCTGCGAGAGAACGAGAGAGACATACGGGCTGTTGCGCCGCGCGGCGCAGCATCACTTCTGCGCCCGCTTCTTTCAACTCTCCTAAGAACAAGCGCCAAGGCTCGCAGGGTTTGCGGAGCTCAAGCGGCTTGGCGAACGCCGGGCATAGGCTGTGGCCTGTGCTGCGAGTGTACTCCAGAGCTGAATCCGTCGCCAATGCCGCCGCCTCGGGCCTTCACCTTAGTTGCCGCATTTTCGCCACGCAGGCGGCAGTTGAATTAAACTGCTGCGTTTTCAGTTCAGGAGGCAATGATGGCCGTACGTACCGGGCTCCTCGTTCTGCTCTTATCCTCTCTTCTTTGTTCCGCCCAGCAAACCGCCGCGCCCAGCGCCAAGGAGAATACGCCGTCGCCGATCAAGGCCTTCTCGCTCGACGCCATGGACCGCAGCGCCAATCCCTGCGACGACTTCTACCAGTACGCCTGCGGCGGCTGGATTTCCAAGAGCCAGATTCCACCCGACATGGGCAGCTGGGGCCGCTTCACCGAGCTGCGCGAGCATAACCGCGAAATCCTGCACCAGATCTTGGAAAAGGCGGCGTCGCAGACCACCGGCCGCAGCCCGGTGATGCAGAAGATCGGCGACTTCTATGCCGCCTGCATGGACGAATCGAAGGCCAACGCTCTCGGCGTCAAGCCGATCGAGCCCGAGTTGCAGCGCATCGCCGCCATCGCCAACCCGGCGCAACTCATGGACGAAGTGGCGCGCCTGCACGGGCTGGGCGTGCGCGCGATGTTCCGCTTCGGCCAGACTCCCGACTATCACGACGCCAGCATGACCATCGCCGGCCTCGACCAGGGCGGCCTCGGCCTGCCCAACAAGGACTACTACACCAAGAGCGATCCCAAGTCGGTGCAAACCCGCGAGCGCTACCAGCAGCACGTGGCCAAGATGCTGCAACTGCTGGGCGATCCCGCGGAAAAGACGGCGGAAGAGGCCAAGCAGGTCATGGACCTGGAGAACAAGCTGGCCGCCGCCTCGCTGGACCCGGTTGCCATGCGCAAGCCGGAGAACCGCGATCATCCGATGACGCGCCAGGCGGCCGCGCAGATGGCGCCCAACCTGCAACTCAACAAATACTTCGTGGATACCGGCTCCCCCGCGTTCGCCAAGATCAACGTCACCAACCCGGAATTCTTCCACGCTGTGAATACGCTGGTCGAGCAAGTGCCGCTCGACACTTGGAAGGCCTACTTGCGCTGGCACCTGGCGCAAACCATGGCGCCCTATTTGTCGGAACCGCTGGTGCAGGAAGATTTCGCCTTCGAAGGCCAGTACCTGGGAGGCGCGCAGCAGATCCAGCCGCGATGGAAGCGCTGTGTCGCGCTGACCGACCAGCAGTTAGGTGAGGCGCTGGGCCAGCCCTACGTGGACGAGACCTTCGGCGCCGAGGGCAAACAGCGTACGTTGAAGATGGTGCATGCCATCGAGAAGGCGATGGGCGAGGACCTGCAATCGCTCTCGTGGATGACGCCGGAGACCAAGAAAGCGTCGGCGGTGAAGCTGGCCGGGGTCGAGAACAAGATCGGCTATCCCGATCACTGGCGCGACTACAGCAAGCTCAGCGTGACTCGCGACGACCTGGCCGGCAATGTCCTCAACGCCCACCATTTCGAGTACGAGCGCAACATCGACAAAATCGGCAAGCCCACCGACAAGAGCGAGTGGGGCATGTCGCCGCCGACTGTCAACGCCTACTACAGCCCGCTGCAGAACAACATCAATTTTCCCGCCGGCATCCTGCAGCCGCCCTTCTACAGCAACCAGGCGGATGACGCGGTGAACTTCGGCGGCATCGGGGCGGTGATCGGCCACGAACTGACGCACGGCTTCGACGACTCCGGCGCCAAGTACGACGCCGAGGGTAACCTGCGCAACTGGTGGACCGAGGCCGACAAGAAGGAATTCGAGCAGCGCACCGGCTGTATCGCCGACGAGTATTCGAATTTTGTGGCCCTGCCGTCCGATCTGCACGTCAACGGACGTCTGACGCTGGGCGAGAACACCGCCGACAACGGCGGCCTGCGCATCTCCTACATGGCTCTGCACGACCTCTACAAGCAGCAAGGCGAGGAGCCGGGCAGGATTGACGGCTTCACGCCCGAGCAGCGCTTCTTCATCAGCTACGGCCAGATCTGGTGCGAGAAGAAGACCGAGGCGGCGGCGCGGCGGCAGGCGCTGGGCGATCCCCACTCTCCCGGCCGCTACCGCGTGAACGGCGTGATGCAGAACATGCCCGAGTTCCAGAAGGCCTTCGGCTGCCATGCGGGGCAGAAGATGGTGGTCGAGAACGCCTGCCGCGTGTGGTGAGGTTCTCTTCGTGACCTTCGTGAAGACCTTCGAGTCCGGAGCTTGCCCTGAGCGAAGTCGAAGGGTGTGAACAAAGAAAGCCGGTTCCCACCCTTCGGCTTCTATCAGGGCAGGCTCCGGAGACCAAGGCCCCACGAAGGGACATAGAGATATCAGCGGAAGAACGACAACCCGATAAACAGCATGTGCGAATCCATCGCCGGATTGCGGTGATTCATGTTGGCGTTGGAGATGTGGAAATACTTGTAGCCGAGGTCCACGGCGGTGCGCCGGTTGAGCGCAAATAGCTGCACCCCTCCCCCGAGCTGCACCGTGAAGTTGAACTGCGTCGCGCCGGGATTGAACAGGCGCCGTTGCATGTAGACGAAGCCGCCGCTGCTGGTGAGAAACGGCTCCGCCCGGCGGTAGTGCCGCAAGTTCAACTGCACGCCGATGGGACTGGCGCCTCCGCCGTACACGTAGTGCCGCTGCCTATCGGGATAATTGGGATCGCCCACCAGCGCCAAGGGCACCACCTCGACCACGTAGCGGAACGCCACCGGACCCTGGGCAAAGAACAGCCTTCCGTACCTTCCCTCGATTTCGTACAGCCGCCCGTTAATGGTGTTGCCGAAGGCGTGGCCATTCTCGAACTCGCCGCTGAACCAGGCGGCGAATTCATTCTTCGCCGGCGGGCTGGCGGTCTGGGCCGCGGCAAGTGACGCCGTCAAAAAGCTGGAAAGTAGAAGGGCAACGAAACAGCAAAGGTGGCAAAAGGTGCGGGCGCGCATGTTCGATCAGCCGGTTGGATGCGCGCCGCGGCGACGGCGGCGGCAGCGCTACCGCTGCGACTTGGCCAGGAGCCGCGCGACCGTATTGATCAGCTCCCGCGGCTCTTCGCCCTTGATCAGAAACGCGTCCGCCGCGGGGTCGGTACTTTCCGGCACGCTGCCCGACACCAGGATGACCGGCAGTCCGGGTTGGCGCTGCTTGAGGGTGCGCACAAACTCGTCGCCCCGCGCGTCGGGCAGACCGTAATCCACGATGGCCAGGTCCACCGGGCGCTCGTCCAGCGCGCGCAGCGCCGCCGCGGCGGTTTCGACACCGATCACCTCGTAGCCGTCGCGCTCCATCATCATGATGCGCACGGTGCGAACCGCCGGATTGTCTTCGACGTACAGGATGCGCGAACGTTTTGTCATAGGGCCGTTGGAGGTGCAGCAGGGAGGACGCGTTCTCCCCAAGATACTCCTGGAGAAGACTACGTCAACCTGAGGGTTGATGTCAGTTCGGTTGCGGACGTGGAACCGCAGAGGCCCTCGCCTGGTGAAGCTGCCGAGCTGCGCTCGGCTCTGCAGGCGAGGGCTCCTGCAGCTACGTAATTCCGGACTACACCGGCGGTCCGGTCGGCGCGCCCGACGGCTTCAGCTTCGGAACGTTGTTCTTGGGATCGCGCAGGAAGCGCTCGATCTCGGCTTTCAGGCTCGCCATGTCCGGCTTGACCTCACCCTGCGCCGCCACCACGCCCTTCCACGCCACCGCTCGCACCTCCGGCGAGGCATTGTCGTCCATGGACAGGATCATGAGCCGCTCGGCCACCTCGCTGCGCACCACATCCGCCAGCGGCCCGGTCGCGCTGCTGGCAAACGCCGTGCGCACGAGATCGTCGATCACATCCGCCGGCCCCAGCGCCTGCGGGTTCTCGGTCTTGATGGTGACCAGGCGCTGCACGCGCGCGGGATTAAGCAGCCCCCCAACCACGATCTCGCTGATGGCGCGCGCGCCGTCCTCCGCGCTGAACAGGTACCCGGCGGAGGAGCGGAATGCTTCCGGGTCGCGGAATCCTGGAGGCGCCAGCTCTTTCCATAACGCCGGCGAAACCGCGATCTCCTCCGGCGCCAGCGCCTTCATCAGCAACTGCAGGCCTTCGCGCTGGCTGGCATCCGGCCAGACTTCGAGCGGCACCTGCCCGTCACCCGCAACTGCAGGAGGAATTTTGGCGCTGCCGATTACGTTAACCGCGGAGCCGAGCGCGTACTGGTGGAACAGGTAGACCAGCGCGAAACGCGAGCTGAGATCGGCGTCCGGCTGCCCGGCGCGCAGCATCTTGGCGCTGTAGTTTTTGACCAGCGCATCGCGTACCGGCTGCGTCTCACGCAGCCAGGTCACGGGATCCGGACCGTCGTCGTAGGAATTCCAGCGCGGATCGGCGGTGCTGCCCCAGATGATGCCACGCGAGTTGCCGTTGTGCACGATGGCGTCGAGCCGCTGCCGCTCCGCCGGCGTGGTGTGATCGCCGGCCCCGACGCCCGGCTGTGCGCCCTGGCTGTAGCCCCACTCGACCGCGAACTTGTCATAGCTGCCCACGCCCTGCATGTAGGCGTCGGAAAGATCGGCGGAGCCGTCGGCGCGAATCTTCACCCGCGGCGCGTAGTAGTCCATCACCGAGCCGCGGCCGAAGGTGCTGGCCACGAAGTTGTGCTCCAAACCGATGGCGTGGCCTACCTCGTGACAGGTGAGCAGCGCGATACGGATCAGCATCAGCTTGTTTTCCGGCGTGTTCGGATCGAGATTATCCAACTCGGCGAAGGCGTCCATCGCCTGCTCGCCGCCGCCACCGGCCGGGACCAGCGCGTCCCAGTAGTTGTGCACGGTACGCATGCGGTGCGAATCGAGCTGCACCAGCGCGTGCAGGATCTCCCCCGTCCGCGGGTCCACCTGGCTCTGGCCCACCGACCAGCCGCGCCCCGAGCGGTTGGTCCACTGCACCGTGGGATAGCGCATGTCAGTCGGATCGGCATCGGCCGGCAGGTCCGCCACCTGGATCGCGTTCTTGAATCCGGCCTGCTCAAAGGCCGCGTTCCACCACAGAATACCCTGCTTCACCGCGCTGCGGATCGGTTCGGGAATGGCAGGATCCACGTACCAGGTCAGCGGCTTCACCGGCTCGCTCATCTTTGCCGCGGGATCTTTTTTCTGCAGCCGCCAGCGGGAGATGAATTCGCGCTGCAGCGGCTGATTGAAGGGCTGGGAATAATCGTTAAAGCGTACGCCGAAGAAGCCGACGCGGATGTCGGACTCGCGCGGCTCGTACCCGGCCGGCGGCAGCGCGACGAAGGAATGGTGCTCGCGCACGGTGACGCTGCGCTGCTCGGGCTGGTTGGCGTTGACGTTGGGATCGTCGCTGGTGAAGGTCAGCAGCGCCTCCGCCTCGGTGTTCATGGGGAAGTTTTTCGTGCGCTCGAGGTCCACCGCGCTGCGCGATTCGTCAACCCGCCAGCTTCCGCCCGACGGCGGTCCCTGGGTACGCGTCACCTGCCCGCCGGCGGCGCGCGAAGGATGACGAAACTGACCCAGCAGGTCGAAGGCATCGCGCACGATCAGCGGATTGGCGTTGACCAC
>DASUBK010000307.1:0-3701 GCA_035763305.1 Terriglobales bacterium
TCCAGACGCAGTGGACCAACGCCTTCCGTATTCACCAAGGCTCTCTGCCGCCGATCACCGGATTCGTGCAGGAGCGGAATGCGTTCGGCACTACGCTCATCCCGTCGCAGAACCTGGTGGTGCACCGCAATACCTTCGACACCACCTTCAATGGCGGCATCAATCCCACGCTGCGGATCGGGCGCAACTACCTGACCCTCGACGGCGGGCTCCAGTACACGCTGCGGCGCGACAAGCAGGATCCCATCAACCTGAACCAGAACCTCTTCCGCCAGTTCGTGTACCTGTCGACCAACTCGTTCTTCAACTGGCTGTCGGTCAGCGGCTACGGCGTGCGCGAGACGGGACCGTTCACCCTGCGCAAGCTGCACTCGCGCGAACTGGGCGGGGGGCTGGAATTCCGCGTCGGCCATCCCTGGGGCAAGACGGCTCTGATCACCGGCTATCGCGTTCACGACCTGCTCTTCCGCCCGCTGATTCGCGAGTGGTTCGACACCTCCACCTATGCCGGCCTGGAGCACAAATTCGGCGATCGCCTCACCCTGCGCGGCATCGGCGAGTACATCCGCGGCTGGGAGGTGCAGGACCTGAACTTCGCCCTGGGCCAACTGGCGCGGCCGGTGGTGACGTTCGATATCCGCGCCAACAAGAGCTGGCGCGTGGAAGGCACCTTCGCTTACTCGCGCGGCATGGGCTTCCACGCCTACGACAACTTCAACTCCGGGCTGTTCGTCTCTTATACGCGGGCGCTGCGCCGCACCGTCGACGACGGCGCCGGCGGAATCCCGGTGGAGTATCCCATTCGCTTCTCCGCCGGCTTCCAGCAGGAGACTTTCCCGAACTTCACTGGCAGCAGCCAGTCCACTTTCGTTCCGGTCATTCGACTGACTGTGTTTTAGCGTAGGTGCAGGCGACCGCGCCTGCACAGGGGGCCCATGAAGATTTGCCTGGTGACAGCCTTTCCGCCCAGCGGAAGGCAATTAAATGAATACGGCTTTTATCTCGCCAACGAACTGCAGCGGAACCCGCTGATCAGCCTCACCATCCTCGGCGACGAGCTGACCGGCTACGATTTCGCCACCGACGCCCACGGCAAGGTGATCGAGGCCAACGAGGAGCTGCCCGACTTCGACGTCATCCGCTGCTGGCGCTTCAACAGCCTGGGCAGCGGAGCCCGCATTCTCCGCACGGTGCGGCAGATCAAGCCCGACGTGGTGTGGTTCAACCTCGTCTTCTCCACCTTCGCCACCCCGCAGTACCCGGTGGCCGCCTTCGCCGGCCTG
Source organism: Terriglobales bacterium (assembly GCA_035763305.1). Taxonomy (GTDB): domain Bacteria; phylum Acidobacteriota; class Terriglobia; order Terriglobales; family Acidobacteriaceae; genus DASUBK01. Next base: position 1,284 of record DASUBK010000307.1, read on the forward strand.
AGCATCCCGGCGATGATCCGCGCCGCCGGCTTTAACACCCACGTTACCCTGCACCACATCATGGAGCACGTCAGCTTCGGCGACGCCGGCATCCGCAACGAGTGGCTCTACCGCTTCGCCAGCTCCTTCGCCACACGCATGCTGCTGCTGGCGAATTCCATCTCCGTGCTGCTGCCCGCCTACCGCCGCACCCTGATGGAGAAATACCGGGCGCAGAACGTGCATTTCCGCTCCCACGGCATCCTCGGCGCGCGCCCGGAATATCCCGACTTCAGCCAGCGCGGCAATCCCGACCATCGCATCCTCGCCATCGGCCACTGGGGCACCTACAAGCGCCTGGAAACGCTGATGGAGGCGTTCGACAGCATCGTCTGCAAGGAAGTGCCCGCGGCCAAGCTGGTGGTCGCCGGCGCCAACCACCACACCATGCCGGGATACTGGGAGTCGCTGCGCGAGAAGTACAAGGCCAACACGCGCATCGAGTTCAAGGGCTACGTCCCGGAAGAGGCGATCCCCGAGCTGTACAGCACCGCCTCCGTGGTGGTGCTGCCTTACAACTCCTCCACCGGCTCCAGCGGGCCGGCGCACCAAGCCTGCCAGTTCGGCCTGCCGGTGATCTCTTCCCACATTCCCGAATTCGTGGACATGGCGGAGAACGAGAGCATGGCCATCGACTTCTTCCCCATCGGCGATGTGGACGCGCTCGCCGACCGCCTCATCACCCTGCTGCGCTCGCCGGAGAAGCAGCAGGAGATGGCGGAGCAGAACTTCTCCGCCGCGCTGCGCATGACCATGCCGCAGATCATTCGCGACTACCTGCGTTCCTTCGATCTGCAGAAGCGGGCGAAGTCCTTCGGAGGCTTCCGCCGCATTCCCCGCTGGGCCAACTCGCGCGCCGACGCTTATCGCTTCGGCGGCTGGTCGCCGTGGATGTAGGACTCCCCAAGTGCGGGTAGGCCCCGGCGCCCCGCCGGGGCGGTCGCTCACTTTACCGGAAGGCGCCGCCGCTGCGGGCGCCCCGCCCGCAGCAAAAAAAACTGCAGAACTACATTGCCGCAGGCGAGGGCGCCTGCGGCTTCATGCATTCGGACCCATTCGAGGCAGCCCCGGCGAGGGCGCCGGGGCCTACCATACTTAATCAAAACACTCCGGGCGAAGCGCGGTTATGCTTCGCCTGGTCCCTTGCACAGCCCCCCAGCTGTACTTGGAATTTCTACGGTACGGTGATCCCCACCGCCGACTGGTAGATCCTGCCGCTGTTATCCCACGCCTTGATGATGACGTTGTGTTTGCCGGAAGCGATCGCCAGGTACGTGTCCAGCGCACTCGCATAGACCACGTAGCGGTTCACGTTATCGACGTAGAGGATCATCGAGGCGATCGGCCGGTTGCCGCTGGCGCTGGCGACAAAGTGCACCGGCGAGCCCACAGTCGCCCCATCCACCGGGCTTTCGATGGTGACCCCCACCGTCGGCTGAGGGACGTTCACGGTCGTGGACGACTGCAGGACGATTCCCGTCACGTCCTCCCACGCCTTCACCACAATGCTGTGTGCGCCGGGCGACATCTTGATGTAGGTATCCAGCGAACTGGCGTAGGCCGTGTAGCTCCGGGCACCGTCCACATACACGATCATGGACGCGATCGGCCGTCCGTCGAACGCCTGCGCGCTCACGTGCACCGGTGAGCCCATGCTAGACCCCGGCAGGGGGCTGGTGATGGCGAGGTACGGCGCCTGCACCGTCACCATCTGCGACGCCGTGCCGCTGGCGCCGTAGTTGTCAGTCACCGTCGCGACGACGTTATAGGTTCCTGCGGCCGCGTAGGTGTGGCTCGCGCTCGCGCCGCTGCTAATCGTGCCGTCGCCCCAATCCACCGACGCCGAGCCGATGCTGCCGTTGAGATTGGGATCGCTCCCCGAAACCGCCGCGCTGATGGCAACCGGCGCCAGCCCCGAGTTGGCCGACAGCGACAGCGTCGCCGTGGGCGCCTGCGCCGCCACATTCACGTTCACCGACGCCTGGTAGATCTTGCCGGTCACGTCTTCCCACGCCTTCACCGTGATCCGGTGCGCGCCGGGCGTCATCCTGATCGCGGTGTTGAGCGAGCTGCTGTAGGCCAAATACGAGTTCGCGTTGTCGACGTAGACGATCATGGACGCGATCGGTCGCCCGTCGAACGCCTGCGCCGCGACTTGCACCGGGGATGCAACCGTCGCACCATCCGCCGGGCTGCTGATGGTTACATACGGCGATTGCACGTTCACCAGTTGCGTTGCAGTAGAGCTGACGCCGAAGCTGTCGGTCACCGTCGCCGTCACGGTGAAGACTCCCCCTTGTGTGTAGGTGTGCGAGGCGCTCGGACCGGCCGAAGCCGCCGAGCCGTCGCCCCAATCCACGTTGGAGGTCAGCCCGGTGG
>DASUBK010000308.1:0-4365 GCA_035763305.1 Terriglobales bacterium
GTTGAAAGTCGCCTTCTTCTTGTCGTCGCTCAACAGCGTAATACCTTCCTGCATGAAAACGGAGTAATCGGGGAAGGTATTCGAGCCATAGATGTTGGTCTTGGTATGGATGGTGTCGCCCCACGCCAGCAGGTCGTCGTAGGTCTTCGGGGCCGAGTTGAGGTCAAGCCCGGCCTGGCTGATGATGTCGGGGTTGTAGTAGGCGATCGCGGGGCCGCCGTAATACCACGGAATGGCGACCTGCTTGCCGTCCTGCTGGCTGGCCGTGACGAGGTTATCGAGGTAGCCGCTCATCTGATTGCCGGCGTACTGTTTCAGGTCGGTCAGCGCGCCGCGATACTTGAAGAGCGAGTTGCTGGTGACATTGACGGTGTCCGGCGCCGCGCCGCCCGAGAGCGCCGTGAGCAGTTTGGTGTCAATCTCCGCGCCGGGCACGTCCACCCACTTAATCGTGATGTTGGGGTAGTCCTTCTGGTAGGCGTCAATCATCCCCTGGATGTAGTCGTTAAAATTCTTCTTGAGGTTGATCGTCCAGAACTCCAGCGACACTGCCGGGCCGCTCGCGGCCGGCGCGCTGCTGGCCGCCGCTGTCGTGCTGGTGGCCGGCGTGGTGGCCGCGGACGTGGCGGCGCTGCTCGTCGTGGTTGCCGACGAAGCCGTGCTCGTCGTCGCCTTACTCGAACTCGCGCTCGCCGCCGCTGTCGTGCTCGCGGCCGTGCTCGTACTCTGAGCCGTCGTGCTGCTCTTCGCCGCCGTGGTCGTCGCGCCGCCCGCCGATACCGCCGTGCCTGGCGTCGGCGTGGGGTCGGTCGCCCCGCAGGCCGCCAGCAGCGCGGCGCTGGCCAGTCCCCCCAAACCTGCCAGCACCTGCCGCCGCCGCAACCGCCGCGCGCCCACCGCTTCGCCCACGCGCCATCGCTCAGTCATGAGTTCGCGCCTCCTCTCCATCGGCAAGTTGCAAGTTGCAGGTTGCAGGTTGGGGCTGGCGAGTGCGTGTAGCCGTCTCCGTCTACTACTGCCTCTGCCTACCGAGAACTTGCAACCTGCCAACCTGCAACCCGCCTTACCCTTTCACCGCGCCCTTCAGCCCGCTGACGAAGTACCGCTGCATCAGCAGGAAGAAGATCAGGACCGGCACCAGCGCCATGACGGTGCCGGCCGCCAGGCTCCGCACGTCCGAGCCAAAGATGCCCGCAAGATAGGCCACGCCCAGAGAAATCGGGAACTTGTTGGAATCTTTCAGGATGACCAGCGGCCACAGAAAGCTGTTCCAGACACTGACGAAGTCGAAGACCGCCAGCGTCGCCAGGCTCGGCGCGATCTGCGGGATCATGATCTGCCACCAGAGGCGGAATTCGCCACAACCGTCAATCCGCGCGGCGTCCTCCAGTTCGCGCGGGATTTGCAGAAACGCCTGGCGCAGCAGGAAGACCCCGAACGCGCCAATCAGGCCGGGCAAGATGACACCGAGGTACGAATCCACCATGTGGAAGCGCGCGATGATCAGAAAGCGGGGGATGAGCATCACCTCACCCGGCAGGAACATCGTCGAGATGATCGCGTAGAAGAAGAACTGCCGCCCCGCGAAGCGCATCCGCGCCAGCGGATACGCGGTCAGCGCCGAGATCAGCAGGTTGAGCGGCACCATCGTGATCTCGAAGAAGAACGAGTTCCCCAGGTAGCGCAGAAACGGAATCTTCGACCAGGCTTCGGCGAACCATGTGCCGACCGGCGGCCGGGGGATCAGGTCGGGCGGGAAAGAGTAGACTTGCTGGGTGGCCGGTTTCAATGCCGAGGACACCAGCAGCACGAACGGAATGATAAAGACGACCGCGATGACGCAGAGCGCCGCATAGCGCAGGAGCAGGCCGAGCCACTTCATAGCGTCCCCTCCCCGCCCTTCGTGACGCGATAGTTCACGAAGGCCATTACGATCAGGATGAGCCAGAGAACGAGTCCCATCGCGGCGGCATAACCCATGTTCAGCTTGTTGAAGGCTTCGTCGTAGATGTAGTAGCCGAGCGTCAGCGTGTGGTCGAGTGGCCCGCCCTGCGTCATGATGTAAATCGAGGTGAAGACCTGCATCGAGCCGATCGCCGAGACGATCAGGCAGATGCTGAAGAAGGGTCGCATCAGCGGCATGGTGATTCTAGTCAGCACTTGCCAGCGATTCGCACCGTCTATGCGCGCCGCCTCCACGACGTCCTCCGGCAGTGACTGGAGGCCAGCGAGATAGATCATCATGTAGTAGCCGAGCGCCTGCCACGCTTCCACGACCACCAGCGCGGGCAGCGCCCAGGTAGGGTCGAGCAGGTACTGGATCGGCTTTGGCAGGATATGCAGGCTGACGAGCAGCCAGTTCAGAATCCCCTTCTGGTGGAAGACATAGTTCCAGGCGATCGCCACGACGACCATCGAGGTGACGACCGGCAGGTAGTAGAGCAGCCGGAAGAACTGGATGCCACGCAGTTTCTGGTTGACCAGCACTGCCAGCCCGAAGGGCAGGAAGACGACCAAAGGCACATACATCGCCGTAAAGAGGAAGGAGTTCTTCAGCGCCATCGCGAAGCGCGGGTCAGCGCGGAGTTCGCGGAAGTTGTCCAGGCCAGCCCAGACTGGCGGGGCCAGCAGCCGGTAATTGTAGAACGCCAGTTTGAGCGCGGTGAACGCCGGCCAGAAGTAGAAGATGATGAGCAGCACTATACCGGGCAGGAGGAAGCAGTAGGGCACGAGCGCCGCGCGGGTCAGGCGGAAGCGCCGCCGGCCGCCGACCCGCGCGGCGGCGACCCGACCGGCATCTGGCACGGCGGTCGCCGGTGCTGTCATTCCTTCGCCTCGATCCATCCTGCCTGCCCTGACACCCACCGGACAGTGGTCCGGCACACGATTGGTGTAATCACCCGGCGCACCGTTGCCGCACTAAGGATTGCCGTCCTACCGACCTGCTTCCTTGACTGCCGCCATTGAGTATGTGCTGGTCGAACATGACGATTGGCCGGCGAGAAGATTGCTAGTGAGATTATACTTACCATGCCTGCCGCGTCGTGTCAAGAGGGTTCGTGTGCCCATATACTGTTAGGTCGTTCCCGGAAAAGACACGTACGTTCGTTGTCAAATTCGTTGGATGACGGCCCTCTCTAGTTCGACCGAACTTGACAGCATAAATTGCTAACTATAATATGGTCAGCGACAGATCACCGCGAAGATGGGCCGGCCCGGCCGCGAGCGTCGATCGCGTAGAGGTGAGTGAGACCGCACCTGGAAGAGGCAGAGCGGATGGTGGGGGAATCAGGCACACGGGCGAACGACTCCAGAGTAGTGCGCGTCGGGATCATCGGCGCGGGCATCATGGGCCACGCGCACGCGGGCGTGGTGAATGACTACCATCGCAGCCGGGTCGTCGCGGTCGCGAGCGGCAGCCTCGCCTCTGCCGAGGCGCTGGCCACGACCTGTCCCGGCGCGCGGTCCTATGCCGACTACGAGCAACTGCTCGCCGACCCGGCGGTTGACCTCGTCTGCATCGCCGTGCCGGACCACCGCCACGCCGACGTCGTCGGCGTGGCGGCACAGGCGGGCAAGCACATCATCGTCGAAAAACCCTTCACGACCGATGTCGCCGGCGCCGACCGCGCATTGCGCGCCGTGCGCCAGGCGGGCGTGAAGGCGATGACCCTGTTCAATCACCGCTGGGTGCCGGCCTACGCGCAGGCGCAGGAGCGCATCGCGGCCGGCGAGATCGGCGCGCCGGTGCTCGGCTACGCGCGCAAGAACGACTGGATTTACGTGCCGACCGAAATGCTCGACTGGGCCGCCTCGACCACCGCCGCCTGGTTCCTCTCCAGTCACGACCTCGACCTGCTTTGCTGGTGGTTCGATGACGAAGCAGTCGAGGTCTATGCGACCGCCGTCACGCGCGTGTTGCGGGCGCGCGGCATTGACACGCCCGACGCGATCCAGGCGCAGGTGCGCTTCCGGGGCGGCGCGGTCGCGACCGTTGAGGCGTGCTGGATCTACCCGAATACCTTCCCGACGATGACCGACTCCTTCATGGAAGTGATCGGCACCGATGGCGTGATTCACCTCGACCGCAAGCGGGAGCAGATCGAGATTGCGACCCACCAGGCGTTCTCCTACCCGCGCAACCTGCTGATGGCGAATCTTCATGGCCGGCAGTACGGCGCGGTGCGGAACGCGATCTGCCATGTCATTGACTGCGTCCTCGACGACCAGGAGCCGCTGGTCACGCTGGAGAGTTCACGGCACGTCACCGCGATCCTGGCCGCTATTCACGAATCGCTCGCCAGCGGCCAGCCCGCTCGCGTAGCGCCCGCGCGGGAGGAAGCATGACCAGCACGGCGACCCACT
>DASUBK010000309.1:0-5111 GCA_035763305.1 Terriglobales bacterium
GGCAAACACGCGCGCCATGGGAAAGCCGTCGAAACGGCCGACCACATCCGGTCGAATGCGTTGCGATTCCAGCCACAAGTCCAGCGCATGCCCGGCGGCGGAGTGCTCGCTGAGCAATAGCATCGGCGCGCCATGCAGAGAACGCGGGAAGCCGGAGCGATACAGAGCGGCGAGCCGCGGCACGGCATAAAAGCTCATGCCGGTTTCGCCGAGGAAGTGGCTGAAGAACTGGCCGCGAGCCTGGGCCGGCAAGACGGTATCGGAAAAAACGATGTCGAGGTCGTGCGCCGCGAGATCCGCCAACAGGCGGTCGGCGCGATCTTCGCGCACCGTGAGTTGCAGGCGCGGGCGCACGCGCAGGGCCGGCTGCAACAGGCGGTAGACCACCAGATGCGACAGCGCCAGGACGGAGCCCACGGCCAGGCGCAGGGACTCCGGGACCGCGCCGCCACGCGTAACTTCGGTGATCTGCTGCCCCAGAGAAAATATCTGCTCCGCGTAGGGCATGATCCGCCGGCCGGCGTCGGTGAGCACCATGCGTCCCCCGGAGCGGCGCAGCAGTTTCTCGCCCAGGGATTCTTCCAGCTTGCGGATTTGGGCGCTGAGAGTAGGCCCGGACAAGGACAACTCTTCGGCAGCGGCGGCCACGGAACCGCGTCGCGCCACCGCCCACAGATAGAGCAGGTGCTGATAATTGAGCCACTGCATTCGCTAGCCCCGCGCCGGCATCCCCTGCGTGCCGCATCAACCGTTGCGGACGCAAGGTATCACTAGTCAGGCGCTCTCCACGCCCAAATCCCTGCACTCCAGGACGGCTTACCGCTGGTGCGGCTGGTAGGAGTGGTCGGCGGGATAATCCTGGCCGAACTTGTTCTTGTGCGGCATGGTGCCCTCGAAGAGCTGGTGCAGGCGGACCGAGGCGACCGCCGTGTCCGGCCCGACCGTCACCTCGCGCGCCGCGGCCTGCAACTCCTCCGCCGACGCCCCTTCGAACCACACCTGCAGCCGGTATTTCCCGTTGGGAACGTCTTTCAACTCCACCTCGCCGCTCTTGCCGGAAATTCCGTAGTACGGCGTCGTCATCACCACGATGGAGGCGTTCATCTGCGGGTGGATGTTGCAGAACACGAACGACACCCCCGGGCGGTCGAAGCGCACGGAGCGCGAGCTGCCGCTCTCGTAGAGCCCGAGATCGAACTTCTTCCCCTTGTAGAGCGAGAACACGTTGTGGAAGAAGGGGTCCTCGTTGGGAAACTCCACGACGGAGCCGATGGGAATCACCAGCAGGTGGGGCTCGAATTTCTTATTCTTCTGCACCAGTCGGAAGTGGCGCGGCTCGGCGGGAGCGGTCAGCGGCGGCTGGTCCTGCGGGGTCAGCCACACCACCACGTTGGAATTGTCGTCCGCCGGCTTGGAGCCGCGATTGATGGTGACCTGGGCGCGAAAGACGTTGGCGGCGCTCGCGGCCGTGGTAAAGCAGGACAAAAGCAACGCCACCGCCAGGACCTCAACGTAAAGACGCCACCGATTCCACAAATGCACACGGATTTTCTTCAATTCGTCGGATCCGTGCCGATCGGTGGACATCCGTGGCGTTTGCTTCATCAGAATGAAACCCCTATGGCCAGGTTGACGTGGTCGGCTGAGTTCTTTGTACCCCGCAGCTGGTAGGTCCGCAAGTGGCGGTACTCCAGCGCCAGCAGCAGGTTCGAGCGCGGTCGAAATACGGAGTTGATAAAGGCCGCCTGGTTACGCGCCAGCGGCGGCGTGTACTCGCCGACCGGGTTGGCAAAGAACCGCAGATCGCGCCCGAAGGGATTCGCGGTTCCGGCGGCGGCGTTGAATTCCAGCCGCGGCGTGGCGAGAAACTTGAGCTGCGTCCAGCCGCCGAGATCGTTGAGCGCATGCACCGCACCCGCGGTGGTGGTGTCGAAGACCACGCTCTTCCAGATGCCGCCGCCCAGGCCGCCCAGCGCGTTGCCGCGGTATACCTCTCCCGACCATTGCAGCCATTTGGTTAGCGGCAGTTGGTAATCGCCGGTCACCGCCCAGGCGTTGAGGTTGCGTCCGGCGCCGTACGTCTGCGCCGAGAAGTACGCGCCGAGCCCCATCGAGGCATCGTGTCCGAAGAGACTTCCGCTCCAGCCGGCGTGCCCGGCGACGGCGGGCCGCCGCGATTCTTCCCCGGGCGTGGGCGTGCGGTTGAACTGGAAGTCCGGCATCTCCTCGGTCATCGGGTCCAGGACTCCGCCCTGCACGTGGAAGTTGCTGCTGTCGGAGAGCGCCCAGCGGTGCTGCACCTCGACCTGCGGTGTCCAGACCCAGAGATTGCCCGCCCAGGACAGTGCCGGCTCGCCCAGCGTGGCGTAGGAAGTCGGCGAGAGCGGCGAGAAGAAGGGCGAGTCCTGGGCCACGATCAGCGAGGTGCTCTTCCAGTCGAGGCTGGCGTGCGCCGTGCGCAGCCGCACCAGCCCGGCGTTCACGCCGTAGTTGGCCTGGGGAAAGCCGCCGAAAAAGTCGAATTGCACGTCGGCGGAGGTGCGCGCGCCCAGCCATTCCGGACCTGTCACGTCGAGGCCGAAGATGCTCTGGCGGAAGGTGGCGCCAAGATTGCCGCTGGCCCTGCCCGGGCGGCTGTGGAAGGTCAGGTTGGGCAGGTCCTGGTTGTCCACCACTCCGCCAAGAGTGGAAAACGCGTTCGCCAGCAGCAGCCCGGAGAGGCGGACCTTGTAGCGGGAGGCGCTTCCCACCTTGGTCTGCTCCATCTGGCTGACTTGGGAGGCGAGTAAGTCCTGGTCGGCGCTGGGCGGCGTACCCCCCGAAGGTAACTGGCTCTCCTGCTGGATTGATGTAACCGTAGGATAAACATCCTGCTCAGAGGCAGCGCCGGGGCGAGCATGGGACGCGCCGGTAACCGCCAGCACCTGCTGGATTTGGGCGCGCAGCTGCACGATCTCCTGCTTGCAATCGGCGAGTTCGGAGCGGGTGGCCGCCAGCTCCGAGCGCAGTTGCGAGAGATCGGCGGCGGTTGGGGGCGCGCCGGGCGGATCCTGGGCGCGGGCGACGGGGCAAAACAATGCAATCGACAACACAACAGCCCACGGTAGTTTGCGGCGTGCTCGCATGCTTGGTTCCCTCCGGGAGGCGGCCATCTTACCGCAGCGTACGGAGCCGCTCCATCAGCTTCGCCGGCTGGTACAGGGTATAGAGCATGGGACTGCGCACCAGGCTTCTGATTTCGCTGGTTATTATCACCGCCACCCTGACCACGGCGGCCTTGCTGATCGTCCGCCAGAATGTGCGCGTGCATGTGCAAAAGGATCTGGCGGCGTCGCTGGAGAACTCCGCCGAGACCTTCCAGGAGGTGCAGCGGCGGCGCGAACTGGACGGGCAGCGCACCGCCGAACTGATCGCCAACGTGCCGGTACTGAAGGCGGTGATGACCACCCGCCACGCCGCCACCATCCAGGACGCCTCCAATGACTTGTGGCGGATGGCGGGCGCCGACCTGCTGTTGGTCGCCGATCCGCAAGGCCAGGTGATGGGCTTGCACACCACCGGCCCGGAGATGTCGGTCGGGGAAGCCGAACAACTGGTTCGCGGGTCCCTGCTGGCGGCCCGCCGCACCGATTGGTGGCACGATGGCCAACTCTACGAGGTTTTCCTGCGGCCGGTCTACTCGGGTGATGCCGGCGAGCGGAATTTCCTGGGCACGCTGGCCGTCGGATACGCCATCAACACCTCGCTCGCCGAACAGATGGCGCGCATCGTGGACGGGCCGGTGGCGTTTTGTTACCGCGACCGCGTCATCGTGAGCACCTTCGACAGCCCGCGGCAGAAGCAATTGCAAACGGTGGCCGGCGCCCTGCATCCCGGCAGCCGGCAAGCGGTCGAGCTCAGCCTTGGCGGCGAAACCTTCCTCGCGGCGGCGGTGCAACTCGATAACGGGCCGGATGGCTCGGTGCAGTTGTTGATGCTCAAGTCTTACGACCGCGCGACCGTCTTTCTCCGCCGCCTGAACTGGCTGGTTCTGTTCGTCGGAGGCGCCGCGGTGCTGCTGGGCGCGGTGCTGGTGTCGCTCACTTCGCATCGTTACTCCAGGCCGCTGGCGGAGCTGCTGACCGGGGTCCGCGCGCTGGAGAAGGGCGACTTCATCTATCCCCTGCAAGCTTCGAGCAAGCACGACGAGGTCACCGAGCTGACCAGCGCCTTCGACCGCATGCGCAAGAGCCTGCAGGAAGGACAGGCGCGTATGGTGAACGCCGCCCGCATGGAGGCGGTGGGGCAGTTGGCCGGCGGGGTAGCGCACGACTTCAATAACTTCGTGACCATCATCAAGGGCTACTCCGACCTGCTGCTGATGAAGATCGATCCCCAGGATCCCATCGCCGGTTACGCCGACCAGATCAAGAAAGCGGGCGACCGCGCGGCCGGGGTGACGCGGCAGCTGCTGGCATTCAGCCGCAAGCAGATGCTGCAGCCGCAACTGGTGGAGGTGCATGCGCTGGCGGCCAACATGTCGAAGATGCTGCGGGTGCTGATCGGGGAAGACATCGAGGTGAAGATCACCTCCGAGGCCGGGCTGCGCAAGGTGCTCGCCGATCCCGGGCAGATCGAGCAGGTAGTCATGAACCTGGCGGTGAATGCCCGCGACGCCATGCCCACGGGCGGGCGTCTGCTGATCGAGACCACCAATGTCGAAGTGCCCTCTGCGGCCATGGGCGCTTCGCAGGCGACCACCCGCTACGTGAAGATGGCGGTCAGCGACACCGGATGCGGCATGCCGCCGGAAGTGAAGGCACAGATCTTCCAGCCGTTCTTCACCACCAAGGCAGTCGGCAAGGGCACCGGCCTGGGGCTGTCCATCGTGGAGAACATCGTGCGCAAGAACGGCGGCTTTGTGACCGTGGACAGCGAAGTCGGCCGCGGCACGACCTTCAACATCTTCTTTCCCGAGGCTGCCGCGCTGGCGTCGCCTGCCGAAGGCGAGACCGAGCACCGCCACCTGGCGCTGACCGGCCGGGAGACGGTGCTGGTGGTCGAAGACGAAGACGCGCTGCGCGCCCTGGCCCGCGAATCGCTGCGTCTTGGCGGTTATCAGGTGGTGGATG
>DASUBK010000310.1:0-3347 GCA_035763305.1 Terriglobales bacterium
CCCCGCTTCGCCTCCGGCACGCGGGCGATGGCGGCAAATTGCCCCAGGTCGAAGTGCCCGCGATATCCAAGCGTGATTTGCGGCTGCGCGAAATTCGCGAGCGTGCCCTTGGCGTCCAACGTGGATGGTCCCGAAGTCCAGTGGAACGAAGTCAGCTCGGCGCGGTTGGGATACAGATCGACGGCAGCGGAAGCGGAAGAAGCGAAGGGTTGAAAGGCGGCGTAGTGGGTCTCGATGCGGCCGGCGTCCACGCTTCCGCTGTAGTGCGCCGGTTGGGCGACAAAATTCAGGGCGGCGCGCACGTCGTGGGCGGTGAAGTCGAGCGGCAGAGGCCGGTCGTTGACCAGCAGCAGTCCATCCTTCACCTCGGCGCGGTTGACTTGCAGATCGAAGAGCCGTTGCAGGGGCGATCCGCCACCCATCACCGTGCCCGGCGCCGGCGGCGGCTGGTTGGTGTGGCCGTCGGCGTAGACGATGATGTGGATGACCGGATGCTCGAGCACCACCGCCGTCAGCCCAATCTTGCGGCTGAACACCGACACCAGCTTGGCATCCACGAAGACGCGATCGACATGCAGGTACGGAGTGTCTCCCGGCGCCTCCAGCCCGTGAATGGTCAGGTTGGAGATGGTGAACTGCAGCTTGCGAAGATTGTAGGAAAACGATCCCATGTCGACCTGGCCGCCGGTGGCGCCGCGCAGGGTTTGCGCCACCCGTGACCGCACCCAGCGGTGGAAGGGCGCGGTGGTGGGCACAATCGCCGCCACCACGATCAGCAGCAACACCACCGCGGCTACGGCCGGCAACCAGCGCCGGCGGGAGCGTCTCGGTTTGGAATCTTCAGCCGTCATCTACTTCTTATTTGGTGCCGGCGGCCACAGCCTCCCCGGTCGCGCTGCCGGGCAACAGGATGCGCACCTCCGCCTGGCGGCGCAGATCTTGCAGCCAGGCCGACATCGTCTGGTCCATCTGGCGCTGCGCCAGGATCTCCTCGATCTTGCCCTCGACCTGCTTCAACGGCACTTCGGTCGCGCCCTGCTCGCGCAACTGGGGAAGGAAGGTCTCGCGGTAGTACGTCTCCACCGCTTTCGGATCCACGTGCACCGAGGAGCGCAGGCGCTGCTCGACAAAACGCAGCACCGCCAGCTGCACGGCGACGCGGTCGCGCACCTCGCCCTCGCTCACCTGGTCGCGCTTCAGGGCCGCGCGCCACGCGACATCGCTGTCGGCGGTTTGCCGGCGAATCTCCGCCACCTTGGCGTCCACTTCGGTCTCGGGCACGGACAGGTCTTGCCCTTTCATCTGCTGTCGCAGCAGTTCCTGGTCGATGACCCGGTCGAGGACCTCGGGCGGCAGCGTGGTCGAAGATACCGCCTGCCCCTCGACCAATGCCTCGTAGCGCAGCTGCATTTCGCAATCCCGCTGCGTGATGGGGCTGTTGTTCACGGTGGCAACGATGCGGTCCACCACCTGCTGCGCGCTGAGAGCAGGAACAGCCAGCCCGAAGGCGGTCACAACCAGGGCGAGTTGGAAACGTGTCTTCATCAGAATGTCTGCCCAATGCTAAAGAAGAAGTTGAAGTGCCCCAGCTGGTCGTGGCGCGAATTGGTGACCTTCCCCGTCAGCGGATCGATGGTCAGCACGGGAAACACCGGTGGATTGAGGTTATAGCCCAGGTCGAAGCGCACCGGGCCGATGGGCGTGCGGTAGCGAATGCCGCCGCCGACCGAATGAGAGATGTAGTCGAAGCGGCAGGCGTCGGCCAGCCTCGCGGGATTGGGAACGCTGCCGACCGCCGCCGCCACCGCCGCCTTGCAGTCTTCCGGATGCGGCTGATGCCAGCGAAAGAGACTGTGTGCCAGGGTGTTGGTGTTGTCGAAGACATTGCCCGCATCCTCGAAGACGACGAAGCCGAGATTGTCGCCCACCCAGGGGAGGTTCGCGGTCGGCAGGCGCAATTCAAAATTGTTGATCACCAGCGCATTGCCGCCCAGGGGCAATCCGCTGGTCAGGTCGCGCGGTCCGGCCTGGTTGATCGAGAAGCCGCGCAGGGTGTTTCCGCCGCCGGCGAAGAAGCGTTCCGGCAGCGGAATGACGCTGGTGCTGCCGAAGGGCTCGGCGGCGCCGATCTGCAGGCTGCGCGCGAAAACGAAGCGGCGCGCCGGCGTTTTGCCGTGAAACGCCGTGTAGGTGACGTTCTGCCCCAAAGCGCGGCCGAAGGCGGCCTGCGAACCGAAGATGTCGGAGGCCACGCCGGCGTCGAAGGTGGTGTAGTTGCCGTTGTGGCTGTCGATGGGGTCGTCGCGCTTGTCGCGGATGTAGGTGATGCTGGGAATCCCTACGCGCACCGGCTGCGAGTACAACGGGATCAGCGACGGGTCCACCACCAGGTTGGCGGCTTCCACGCGCCGGTAAGTAAAGCGATACAGCAACGTGGATGCGCGGTTGACGATGTGCTCCAGTTGGATCGACCCTTCCAGCCGCTTGGAGGTGAAGGTGCGCACGTCGAGACTGTTGTCGTAGAAAGTAGTCAGCGTCAGCCGCAGGTTGGGATGGCCGTACCAGCGCGGCGCGTCGTAGCTGATCAGCCCCCGCTGTTCCAGTCGCCCGACGTGCGACTGCAAGCTCAGGGTATGCGCGCGGCCGCCGAAGTTGATGCGGTTCACGTCCAGGCTGACGCGCGGGCTGGCGCCGGTCTCGCCCTGGGGATTGGTGCGTGCGCCCAGGAACCCGCTCTGCACCTCGAAGCCCAGGCCGTAGGTGAGCGTCCAGCGCCGCGCTTCCTGGAATTGCACGATCAGGTCCTTATACTGCGACTCGCCCTGCGGGTCCTGCACCGCCATGCGTACTTCATTGAACACCCCCAGGTCGTAGAGGTGGCGCTGCGTGTCCAGCATTTTGACCTGGCTGAGCGGCTGGCCGCTGTGAATATCGAACTGCTTGGTCACCACCGCCGGCTTGGTGTACTTGATTCCCGAGGTCACAATGCGGTCCACATACTCGCGGGTGCCCTCGACGATGGTGTAGGTCACGTTCTCGCGGGTGGCATCGCCGGCAACCGGCGTCGCCTTGGCGTCGAAGGATACGTCGGGAAATCCCTGGTTGAAATAGAAGTTGAGGATCGAGTCGCGGTCCTTGGCGATGTTGTCCTGGGAGAACGGCTGGCCGGGGATGTTGTAGAGTTCGGTCGCGTTGTCGGCCAGCGCCGTCTCCAGTTGATCGCCGGGAAAACTGTTATTGCCGCTTACCTTGAGGTTTGCCACCAGCGTCTGCGGCCCTTCCTGGATATGAAAGAAGAGGGCCATGCGCCCGATGTCGCCCTTGTAGTCGTCCTTCACCTCGGGAAA
>DASUBK010000311.1:0-7541 GCA_035763305.1 Terriglobales bacterium
CAATCCGGTCCGGCGCAAGGTGGAACTGCGAATTGACCGCCCGTTACAAGTTGCTGATTATCATCAGCTTGTAACGCCTATCCAGGTGTTGTAGCGAAGAACGGCTAGCCCAATCTGAATAAATACAGTTAGTGGATCCGCTGCCATTCACGCCAGTCGCAATCGGCATCTAAGCAACCGGCCCATGGAACGATATCTCTGCATCCACTGTCACTTCTATCAGCCGCCGCGGGAAAACCCCTGGCTGGAAGCGGTGGAGATCCAGGATTCTGCCTACCCGTACCACGACTGGAACCAGCGCATCACCGCGGAATGCTATGCCCCCAACTCCGCCGCGCGCATTCTCGACGGCGAAGGCCACATCGTAAAAATCGTCAATAACTATTCCCGCATCAGCTTCAATTTCGGCCCCACGCTGCTCTCCTGGATGGAGGACAACACGCCTCGCACCTACGAGGCGATCCTCGAAGCCGACCGCCTCAGCCGCCGCCGCTTCTCCGGCCACGGCTCCGCCATCGCCCAGGCCTACAACCACATGATCCTGCCCCTCGCCAACCGCCGCGACAAACACACTCAGGCGCTGTGGGGCATTCGCGATTTCGAGCACCGCTTCGGCCGCGCTCCCGAAGGCATGTGGTTGCCGGAAACCGCCGTGGACGTCGACTCCCTCGAAGTCCTCGCCGAACTTGGCATCAAGTTCACCATCCTGGCGCCCCACCAGGCTCGCCAGGTTCGCAAGTCCGGAAAGCCCTGGCGTAACGTCGAGGATGCCAAGATCGATCCCACGCGCCCCTACCTCTGTCGCCTGCCCTCGGGCCAAAGCATCAACCTGTTCTTCTACGACGGTCCCATCTCGCGCGCCGTCGCCTTCGAAAAGCTGCTCAGCAGCGGCGAGCACTTCGCCAATCGTCTGCTCAGCGGCTTCAACGACCGCCGCCGCTGGGCCCAGTTGATGCACATCGCCACCGACGGCGAAACCTACGGCCACCATCATCCCCACGGCGATATGGCACTCGCCTACGCCCTCGACTACATCGAATCCCGCGGCCTGGCCCGCATTACCAACTACGGCGAGTTCCTGGAGAAGCATCCGCCGGTGCACGAGGTCGAGATCGCCGAGCGCACCGCCTGGAGCTGCGCCCACGGCGTCGGCCGCTGGATGGACAACTGCGGCTGCAACTCCGGCGGCCACGGCGGCTGGACCCAGCAATGGCGCGGCCCGCTGCGCACCGCGCTCGACTGGCTGCGCGACGACCTTGCCCAGCCCTACGAGCACGCCGCCGCCGAACTGCTCCGCGATCCCTGGGCCGCGCGCAACGACTACATCTCCGCCGTGCTCGATCGCGGCCCTCAGACCCTCGACGGCTTCTTCGCCCGCCACGCCCCCCGCCGGCTCTCCCACGACGACCAGGTGCGCGCCCTCAAGCTGCTCGAGATGCAGCGTCATCTCATGCTCATGTACACCAGCTGCGGCTGGTTCTTCGACGAGCTCACCGGCCTCGAGACCACGCAGGTCATCCAGTATGCCGCCCGCGCCCTGCAACTCTCCGAGGACATCTTCGGCGACGGCCGCGAGCAGCACTTCGTCGAGCTCCTCTCCCACGCCCGCAGCAACCTGCCCGAGATGGGCAGCGGCGCCGACGTCTTCCAGCGCTGGGCCAAGAGCGCTGCCCTCAACCTGCTGGGCGTTGGCGCGCACTACGCCATTTCCTCGCTCTTCGATGCCCGCGCCGAGCGCGACCAGATTTTCTGTTATGACGTCGAGCTGCAGGACGCGCAGCGCTGGCAGTCCGGCAAGGCCCAGTTGATGGTCGGCCGCGCCTCCGTCTGCTCCCGCATCACCCGTGAAGACGCTGACGTCACCTTCGGCGTCCTCCATTTCGGCGACCACAATCTCAGCGCCGGCGTGCGTCCCTTCCTCGGCGACGACTCCTACCGCCAGCTCCTGCAGGACGCCTCCGCCGCCTTCACTCGCGCCGACCTGCCCCAGTCATTGCGCATTCTCGACCGCCACTTCGCCGGCACCTCCTACTCGCTCAAGTCGCTCTTCCGCGACGAGCAGCGCCGCATCGTCCGCCGCATCTTCGACAGCGTCCTCTCCGAAACCGAGGCCAGCTACTCGCAGATTTACGAGCACCACGCCGCCCTGCTCCGCTTCCTCTCCGAGTTGCGCGCTCCCGTGCCCCGCGTGCTGCGCGTTACCGCCGAGTTCGTCATCAACTCCGAGTTGCGCCGCCTCTTCGAAGACTCCCGCGATCTCGACCTCGACCGCGTGCAGCCGCTGCTCGACGCCGCCCGCCGCGAGGACATCCCGCTCGATTCCACCGGCCTGGAGTTCGCCCTCCGCCGCCGCCTCAACCAGACCGCCAACGCCTGGGAAGACGATCCCGAGAACCCGCGCCTCCTGGAGCAGGTGGAAAAACTCGCCGATCTCGCTCATTCCTTGCCCTTCACCATCAATCTCTGGCGCGCGCAAAACGTTTACTACCGCGTCGCCCGGCAACTCCTCCGCGATCCGCAGCACAGCGAGCGCGTCACCCGAGTCGGCGACCTGCTCGGCGTCTCGCTTGCCGCCGAACCGCAGGTCGAAGTCGCCGCCTGACATACGAAGGATGGAGCGCACGCGCCCTCGCTTGCGCCGTTGTCATTCCGGTTGCTGTACTCCGGCCGCCCTTTCCATGGCTGTACCCCCGCCGCCCTCGGCCGGACTTCCCGCTGCCTCACTCGTCGTCGGTGCGTGTGTCTCATTCGGCAATCGTAAATTGGCAATTCCCTTGACTTTCCCCACCCGCAGGCATACAAGGCTTGCCCCAAGATGTCAGGCACACAGGCCCGCACGAACACATCCCAGGCAGGAGAGCAGCGATGAATAAAGGGCATCTCGTGGACAGGGTGGCCGGCGCGTCGAAGATCACCAAGACCCAGGCTGCGACGGCCATCGACACCCTTGTGGACGGCATCACCGCCTCACTCAAGAAGGGCGAGCGCGTGACGCTGGTCGGCTTCGGCACTTTCTCCGTCTCCCAGCGCCGCGCCCGCAACGGCCGTAATCCCCAAACCGGCAGCCTGATCAAGATTGCCGCTCGTCGCGTCGCCAAATTCACTCCCGGAGTGGATTTGAAAAAGGCGGTCAACAAGAAATAGCTGAATCGATCGTAGTGCGATCCGGCGGCGGGTCCGGGCCCGCCGCTGCACGTGAACCGTCACGGATTCTCTTGCCTACCTCCATTCGTGAGCATCCGTAAAATCCGTGGCGTTTCTAATCGCGATTCCCATCCAACCGCGCCTCTGCCCCGCGAATCCTACTTCCCGACCGGCGCAGGCCGGGTTCCATGTCAGACCGGAAAGAACGCATCTTCATCCTCATCGAGCCGGGCGAACGCGCGCTCTCTACTCGCAAGCTGATTCTGGAGGCCGCCGGTTACAACTGCCTCAGCGCCATGAGCATTCAGCAAGGCTCAAAGTTTTTCTCCGACGAGCGCCACATCGCCGGCGTCATCATCGATACCGACGTTCACGATGTCCCCCTTGGCGAGGCCATTGACCGCTTCGCCGCCAGGAACTCGACGCCCGTCTTCCTCCTCGCGCCTCACCCCTGGCCCCCGGATGAAGCCCGGGGCAGGATCGCCGCCGTCTTCCAGAAAATGTCCGACCCTGCCGAGATGGTCAAGACCATCGCCGAACACTACGGCGATCCTCCCGGCCCCAGCGGCTATTGATTTTTCCTGACTTACGTAGGGACAGGCGCCCTTACGTAGGGACAGGCGCCCTCGCCCTCGGCTGTGTCCCCGCTTTGGCCCCCATTTGCCCGATTCCGCCTCTTTCCTTTAAAATAACCGTTTCCGACGAAAGGGTTTTTCGCTCATGAAGGCTGCCATCCATCCCGATTACCACGAGGTTCGCGTCCTCTGCGCCTGTGGCAACTCGTTCCTCACCCGCTCCACCCATAAGGGTGACATCCACGTGGAAATCTGCTCCCAGTGCCACCCCTTCTTCACCGGCAAGCAGAAGTTGATGGACACCGCCGGCCGCGTCGAGCGCTTCCGCCGCAAGTACGCCAAGGTCGGCGAAAAAGCCGCCGCCGAATAGAAGTAGCGGGAGGCTATCCGATAGGACCGCGCGCGACCTCGCGCGCTACTTCCTCTGAGAGGTAGGCCCCGGCGCCCTCGCCGGGGCGGTCATACGACTTGCCCAGAAACACTGCTGCCGCGGGCGCCCTCGCCCGCGGCAACGTCTTTTACGCTTCTTCTTCCTTTGCGCCTCTTGCCTTTGCGCTCCTTCGCCGCCTTTGCGGTGAATCTCTCTCGCCGGAAAATACGACAGGCACCGCCTCCGCGATGCCCTCGACCCATTCGGCAATCGGCATTCGTCAATCGGCAATCATCATGCCGTCATCTTCCTCGCAAAATCCCGCATGAACTCCGACGCTTGCTGCGCCGCGTCACGGATCCTCTCCGCGTACACCCGCGGATCTCCCCCCGTCTCCAGCATCAGCTCCGCATTCCCCATCATGATCGCCAGCAGGTTATTCATCTTGTGCGATAGCCCCGCCACCTCCCGCCGGAACAGGCGGCGGTATGCCTCGCGCAGTTGGTCTTCTCCAGGCTTGCCGTTGGCCACCTCGTAGCCCACGAACGCCGCCGCGATTCGCGCCTTGTGGTTTTCTTCTCCCACCTGCCGCACCACGTACCCGGCGCACAGCAGCACCACCTCGCCCGGCCCGGTCAGCGCCTGCGGCAGCCGCAGCCGGAACTCGATCGGCGAAAAGGTCTCCAGGCTCTGCCCCGCCTGGAACAGCACGCCGTTGCAGCTGATGTTTTCCGTCTTGCCGTGGTGCCACCGTGCCCACGTTCGCAGGCGGTACTCGATGGGAAGCTCGACCAGGAACCGCTTGGGCCTTTGCGGCCCGCGGGGATGCGCCAGAGTCGCCATGGGGAGGTTGTCCTGCACCACCTAGGATGCACCTCTCCCTCTCTCCCGGCTCATTACCAAAGACCAATTCCGCCCGGCCACCGTTCTCCTGGGCGCGCTTCAGCGTCGCCCCAAACCACGTAGCCGCTTGCGCCCTCGCCCACGGAATCCTCTCCCTGCCCCAAATCACGTAGCCGCAGGCGCCCTCGCCTGCGGAATCCTCTTCCTGCCCTAAACCACGTAGCCGCAGGCGCCCTCGCCCACGGAATCCTCTTCCTGCCCCAAACCACGTAGCCGCAGGCGCCCTCGCCTGCGGAATCCTCTCCCTGCCCCAAATCATCCGCCCGTTTCGCGGCAAAGTCCCCCTTCGCTCGGCAAACCTCCGTTTTCTTGGTAGGCCCCGGCGCCCTCGCCGGGGCGGTCGCATGCAGTGCCCAAAAACACGACTGCCGCTGGCGCCCTCGCCAGCGGCATTAATGAATTCATATTCACAAATTGAACCGTTATTTGTGAATCTGTATTCGTAAACGATCCTACTTCGACAGCGCCTCCACAATCCGATCAAAATCTTCCAGGCTCTTATACTCGATCACCACTTTCCCTTTCCCCTGGTGATCGTCAATCTTCACCCGCACCCCCAGCGACCGCTCCAGCTCCCGCTCCGCCTCCCGCACATTGGGATCCACCTGGCGCTCTTCCTTTTCCGGCTTCGGCTCCGGATGCAGGTACCGCTGCACCTCGTACTCCGTCTTGCGCACCGTCCACTGCTGCGCCACCGCCATTTGCGCGTAATGCGTCAGCCGCCCGGTATCCTCGATCGCCAGCAGCGCCTTGGCGTGCCCCATGCTCAGGCTGCCGCCCTCCACGAATCCCTGCACCTCCGCCGGCAGCCGCAGCAGCCGCACGTAGTTCCCGATCGACGCCCGGTCCTTCCCCGTCCGCGCCGCCATCTGCTCCTGGGTCAGCCCGAACTCGTTCCCTAGCCGCTCGAAGGCGCGCGCCTGGTCCATCGGGTTCAGGTCCTCGCGCTGCAGGTTCTCGATGATGGTCATCTCCATCGCCTGCTCGTTCGAGACCTGCTTCACGATTGCCGGGATGGTCGCCAGCCCAGCCCGCTTCGCCGCCAGCCACCGCCTCTCCCCCGCGATCAGCTGGTACCTGATCGTTGGCGCGAATGCGCCCCCGCGTTCGGTGGTACCCCGGCCGCCCTCGGCTGGGCTCCCATGATCGTTGCTTCCACTTTGATTGAGGTAGGCCCCGGCGCCACCTTGATTTGGGTAGGCCCCGGCGCCCTCGCCGGGGCGGCCGCCTGCGACACCCCGATCGCCGCTGCCGCGGGCGCCCTCGCCCGCGGCTCCCAACTCTCTCCATCCTTGCTCGTACGACGTGGTCACCGTCCCCGGATATCCCAGCGCCGCGCTCCCCGCCGGCTTATGTCGTACCACGATAGGTTGCAGCACCCCGGTGGCGCGGATCGACGCCGCCAGCTCCGCCAGGCCCTGCTCTTCCGCGCGGCCGCGCGTCTGGTACGGGTTGCGCTCGATCTCCTCCAGCGGGATCTGCTGCACGCCCTCGCCGCCTGTCACCGCCGGTGACACCGCCGCCACGCTGCGCGCCGCTGGAATCAGCGAATCCAGCCCCCGCCCCAGCACCTTCTTCTTATCCATCATCGTCGTCATCTCGGCTTCTCACCCATCGGCATTCGGCATCTAACGCTAGCGTTAATCCGCCATGGCCTCGCTGGCGACCGCCGACTGGTGGCCGACGATCTTCTCCATGATCTCTTTCGCCAGCTTGATGTACGCCTCCGCCCCGCGCGACCGCGGATCGTAGGTCAGCGCCGGCTTGCCATGGCTCGGCGCCTCCGCCAGGCGGATGTTGCGCGGGATGGTCGTCCCGAACAGCCGCTCGCCAAAATAATTCTTCAACTCCCCCGCCACCGATTGCGCCAGGTTGGTGCGCTCGTCGTACATCGTCAGCGCCACGCCCTCCACTTCCAGCGATGGGTTGAATGCTTCTTTAATCCGCTCCACCGTATCGAGCAATTCGCTGACACCTTCCAGCGCGAAATACTCCGCCTGCATGGGAATCAGCACCGAGTCGGCCGCGACCAGCGCGTTCAAGGTCAGCAAGTCCAGCGCCGGCGGGCAGTCCAGCACCAGGAACTGGAAGCGCTCACGCGCCGCGCGCAAGGCGTCGCGCAGGCGGAATTCCCGTCTGTCCTGCTCGACTAGTTCCAGGTTGGCGCCGATTAGATTCTTGTGCGCCGGCACCACCCACAACTGCTCCAAACCGCCGGGCTGGATTACATCGTCCAGCGATGCAAGTCCCATGAGCAGATGGTAGGTGTTGAGCCGCGCGGGATCTTTGACGAATCCCACGCCGCTGGAAGCGTTCGACTGCGGATCGCAGTCCACCAGCAACGTAGGCACTTCGGCGGCGGCAAACGAGGCGGCCAGATTGATGGCCGTGGTGGTTTTGCCGACTCCGCCTTTCTGATTGGCTACAGCAATGACGCGTCCCATGGCAGGTCTTCGCGGAAAATTCAGCCTTGAGGGTAGCTGAGCGGAACGCGCCGGAGCAATTCGTATTTTAGTGCAAAACCGGTCCGAGTTGAGGATATCAATCGG
>DASUBK010000312.1:0-2842 GCA_035763305.1 Terriglobales bacterium
CGAATTCGTAGCCCACCGTGCCCGCCACCGGCCAGTCGATGGCCAGCGACTCTCCGCGCTCCAGAATCTTCTCCACCAGCACGTACAGCGGCGGCTCGCGGTTCAGCCACTCGTGCTGGCTGAAGATGGATACGACGGGCGCCTCGATGCCGTTCTCCGCCAGCGGGCCGCCGGGATCGGGCCCGCAGCAATGCGCCGCCGCGTACAGGATCTGCAACCGCACCAGGTACTGGATGGGATTGAGCAGGCCGTCGGGGTGATCGATCCTCAGGCCGTCCACGGTGCCGTCCGCCAGCAGGCGGCGGATCAGACGATGGGTGGCGGCGAAAACGTCCGGGTTCTCCATCCGCAGCCCCACCAGTTCGTTGACGTCGAAGAAACGCCGGTAGTTGATCTCCTCCGCCGATACGCGCCAGTGCGCCAGCCGGTAGGCCTGCACCTCCAACAGCTGGTGCAGGGTATCGAAGCTGCGGGGATTGCCTGCGTGGCCGTTGGCGATGCGCACCGCTTCATCGACGACGCCGCGCACCGCCGGAGAGCGCCGCGCCAATTCCGCCAGCCGCGTTCGCAGCCACGGCAGCCGCGCCTGCCGCAACTGGATCTCCTCGCGGTCCGGCGTGTTGTGGTGCGGCATGCTGCGCAATTCTCCCAGCAGCACCTCCAGCTCCGGCAATCCCGAGTGTGGCCACTCCAGCTCCGAGCAGCGCGAGCGCAGATCGCTTACCGTCTCGAACAGCAGCGGGATCGTCTGCGGGTCCAGCGGCAGCCGCTTGTCGTAGTACTGGCAGAAGAACTCGCCCGCCTCGAAGTGCAGCACGATCCGGCCCTGCTCCAGTTCCTCGCCGTACTGGCCGCCCAGGATCGGCAGCAGCACCTTGCCCGCCATGTCGTCCTTGAGCGGATCCCAGTCGATGTCGAAGAACGCGGCATAGCGCGAGGCCTGGCCGTTCTCCAGCACGTCCTGCCACCATGGATTAGTGCCGTGCCCCACGCCCATGTGATTGGGCACCAGGTCCAGCACCAGCCCCAGCCCCGCGCTGCGCAGTTCCTCCGCCAGTTGGCGGAAGTCTTCTTCCGTGCCGATCTCGGGGTTCATGGACCTGTGGTCCGTGATGTCGTACCCGTGCATGCTGCCTTCGCGCGCCTTGAGGATCGGCGAAGCGTAGCAGTGCGTCACCCCGAGCGCCTGAAGGTAGGGCACCAGCCGCTGTGCGTCGGCAAAACGGAAGCCGCGGTGGAATTGCAGCCGATAGGTAGACCCCGGCCGGCCCTGGCCCTTGTTCGCCGCCAGCCGGTCCAGACACTCCGACAACCCGGTTGATTCGGTGAGGGGAAGTCCCGCGATGGCTCGCATCCAGCTACTTGGATGCGCTTCGCGGAGCCCGCAGCCGCCGCCGAAAACGGCTGGTCGGCAGTCGCCGGAACGCCTCGAACGTCCGTCCGAGTGCCGTCACGCCAGCTCCCCGCGGGAGGCTCACTACCCGGCATTCTCGACAGTCCGTCTCAGGTTGATATGCCTGAGACACTCCCGCCGCGAGACACCGTCCTAACCCTATGATTCTAAAGAGTCTGATTTGGCCACCATCGTGCCACACCTCTTGCAGACGGGCCCGATACCCGTAGGGGAGAGGAAGTATGAAGAAGTTCACGATCGTTCTGATCCTGCTGGCCGCCTGCGCCATGACCATGGCCGCCAAGGACGACATGGATGCCGCCAGCCCCGATCCGGCCGTGGTGGATGGCAGCCGCCAGGAGATCACCCAACTGACCCGCGAGCTCAACCAGGCCGCGGTGAAGGAAGATGCCGGCGTCTACCAGCGCCTTCTGGCCGAGAATTACACCGCCATCAACGAGAGCGGACAGTTGCAAACCAAGCAAATGGTGGTCGACGCCACCCGCCGCCACGCCGTCAAGTTCACCACCATCAATACCAGCAGCATCGAGGTGCAGGTCACCGGCGACAAGGCGGTGGAAACCGACGTCTCCAACGTTGCGGGCACCGTCAAGCACCGCCCCTTCTCCGGCACCTACGGCTCCAAGCGGGTGTGGGAAAAGCGCGACGGCCAGTGGCAGGTCGTCTCCCTCACGGTGTACCAGGCGAAGTAAACCGATTTTTCTCCGCGACGCAACGCCTGTCCCGTCCGCTCTGTCGGGGCAGGCGTTGTTGTTTGTGGGCGTACCATACGTAGCCGCAGGCGCCCTCGCCTGCGGGGGCGAGCGCAGCTCGCCTGCCCCCATCGCTCTGTGCGCTCCGTTGCGGGGGCGAGCGCAGCTCGCCTGCTCACATCGCTCCGTGCGTTCCGTCACCACCCGCCTGTGACCGCCTGCCCTTGCCCCCGCCCGCCAATCGCAGTACCATGCGCGGCCAGACCGCTGGAGGTTCCCATGAAAGCCCGTCTGCTCGCGCTCTTTGCATTGGTCTGCTTCGCCGCCGCCGCCTTCGCCCAGACCACCATCGTCATTCCCGCCGGCACACCCGAAGACAAGGACCTGGCCACCATCGCCAACGAGGCTGACGCGGGAAAACGCACCGCCTTCTTCGAGGACTTCGTGCAGAAGTACGCTTCCAACCCCGCTGCCGTGGCCTACGGCAACGCCCAACTGGCGCAGATTGCCTCCACCGCCGGCGATAACGCCAAGGCGCTCGATTACGGCGACAAGGCTCTCGCCGCCATGCCCGACGTCATCGACCTGCTGCAGAACCAGGTGAACTTCGCCCAGGCCGCCAAGCGCACCGATAAGGTCGTCGAGTACGCCGGCCGCGGCGCCACCGTCATCCGCAACCTCGACCAGCAGCCCAAGCCCGCCACTACCTCCGACGCCGACTGGCAACAGCAACTCG
>DASUBK010000313.1:0-4820 GCA_035763305.1 Terriglobales bacterium
CCGCCGTTCTCAACCAGGACGTTGTCTGGGGCACGTTGTGGACGGGCGAACTCAAAGTGCGGCGGTCCCTGGGCCGGCATGGCCTGACCCTGGGGGCCGAGTTTCAGGACAACCTGCAGGCCGATCAGGTCAACTACAACCTGGCCCCGTTTCGGCTCTTCGTCAACAGCCATCCTGGCCGCTTTACCAACTGGTCGCTGTACGCGGAAGATGAGTTCAAGCTCACCCGCAGGCTGTCGGCGAATCTTGGCGTCCGGCAGGACCGGTACCCGAATTTCGGTTCCACCACCAACCCGCGCATCGGCTTGATTTACCGCCCGCTGCCTGGCGCCAACCTGAAGTTCCTGTACGGCTCTGCCTTCCGCGCGCCCACGCCTTTTGAAACCTACTACTACTCGCCCGGCTACGCAGCCAATACATCCCTGCGTCCCGAGACCATGAAAACCTATGAAGTCGTGGTGGAGAATACGTTGGGCAAACATGTTCGCCTTACCACCGACTTCTTTCACAACCAACTGCGCAACCTGATCGTCGATTTCACCGAGGCCAACGGCGACGTTGTCTTCCGCAACTCGGAGGCCAGCAACGCCACCGGGATAGAGTTCGAAGTGAGCGCCGCCCTGACCCGGGGCATGGAAATGCGCGCCAGCTACAGCTACGCCAGGGCCAGCGACGAACGGACTCATCTCTCTCTGACCAACTCTCCTCGCCATCTGGGGAAATTCAACTTCCACGTGCCGATCTCCCGCGACAAGCTGTTCGCCGGAGTGGGGGCGCAATATACCAGCGAGCGCTGGACCCTCGCGGGCCACACCACTTCGGGATTCCCGCTGGTGAACCTGACGCTGATGGCTCGCAACCTGAACTCGCACCTGGACCTCTCGGCGAGTCTGTACAACGCTTTCAACCGCACTTTCTACGATCCGGCGTTGCCCGGCTACCCGCTGGACCGGATTCGTCAGGACGGGCGCAGCTTCGGGTTCAAGCTGACGTGGCACTCGAGATCGGAGAAACCCTGATGGCCGCGCTGCCAAGGGAGCAAAACCGGAGCGTGACTTCTGAACCCGCTCTGGCGCGCTAAAGGCGGAGCCGCTTGTCACAGGCGCACACATCCCGCATCCGGCTGGCTCGCTGGGCATACGCTGCCGTGCTGCTGCTGGCCGCCGCCCTTCCGCCGCCCAGTCCTGCTCAGTCGGTGACGGCGAGTGAAGTCAAGGCGGCCTTCGTCTACAACTTCGCCAAGTTCGTGGATTGGCCGCCGGCTTCGCAACCTTCCGACGCGATCACCTTCTGCCTCATGGGACAGAGCGAGACCACCGAAGTTTTGCAGAGAACCCTGCCGGGAAAGACCGTGAACGCACGCCGTGTCGCGCTCAAGAGAATTCATCGCACCCCGGAGCTCTCCTTGTGCCAAATCCTCTTCCTCGCGGACGACGCCGGGAGGGATGCGGAAACTTATTTAGCCGAGTCGCGGACCCTTCCCATTCTGTCGGTCACCGAGATTTCGGGCATGGCGGATCGCGGGGTCATGATCGAGTTTGTCCTCGAGGAAAACAAGGTCCGCTTCGAAATCAACCTCGATTCGGCCAATCGCGCCGGCCTCAAGATCAGCTCCAAGCTGCTGTCGCTGGCTCGCGTGGTGAACGTCGGAAAAGGGGGCCCGTGATGCGCCGCTTCCGCGATCTTTCCATCGGACAGAAGCTCATCCTCATCATCGTGGCCACCAGTTCCAGCGTGGTGTTGCTGGCCTGCGTGGCGGTCGCCAGCTATGACCTGCTCGATTTTCGCCGCAGCGCCAGCCGCGATCTCACCACCCTGGCCGACGTGATCGGCGCCAACAGCGCCGCCCCCCTGATCTTCAACGATCCCACCAGCGCCGAGGACGTGCTGAAGGCGCTGCGGGCCGAATCCCACATTCGCCGCGCCTGGATCTACACCCAGTCGGGCAAGCCCTTCGCGGCGTACTCCGCCCCCGGCGCCGCGGCCGGAACTCCTCCTGCGCTGCTGGCCGACGGAACGTATTTTCGCAACGACAGAATCGAGCAGTTCCGCCGCATTGTCTATAGCGGCGAGCAAACCGGGGTCGTCTATATCGAAAGCGGTCTGGGCGAGTTCAACACCCGCCTGCGACGCTACGCGGTTATCGTCGTCACGGTCATTGTCGCCTGTTGTTTCCTGGCCTATCTCCTCGCCACCCGCCTGCAGAGGCTGGTGTCCGGGCCGATTCTTCATCTGGTCGAGGTTGCCGGACGCGTCTCGCGAGAAAAGAATTACTGTCTCCGCGCCAGCGGAGTTAGCGGCGATGAAGTCGGCCTGCTGGTGACTACCTTCAACCAGATGCTGGGCGAGATCGAACTGCGCGACGCCGAACTCGAGCGCCATCGCGACACCCTGGAAGAGCAGGTGGCCAGCCGCACCGCGGAACTGCAGAAGGTCAACGCCGACCTGGTCAGCGCGCGTGATGCCGCCGAG
The DNA here is from genome assembly GCA_035763305.1 of Terriglobales bacterium. Taxonomy (GTDB): domain Bacteria; phylum Acidobacteriota; class Terriglobia; order Terriglobales; family Acidobacteriaceae; genus DASUBK01. The sequence goes on from DASUBK010000313.1 coordinate 2,473, forward strand.
GCGGCCAGCCGCGCCAAGAGCGAGTTCCTCGCCAACATGAGCCATGAGATCCGCACTCCCATCAACGGCATGATGGGCATGACCGAGCTGGCCCTGGAGACCGATCTGACCGACGAGCAGCGCGATTACCTGCGCATGGTGCAGAGCTCCGGCGATGTCCTGCTCGGCGTCATCAACGACATCCTCGACTTCTCCAAGGTGGAGTCGGGCAAGCTGGACCTGGAGCACATTGATTTCGACCTGCACGACTGCATCAGCGAGTGTGTGCGCCCGCTGGCGGCGCGCGCCCACGAAAAAGGCCTGGAGCTCGCCTACTATGTCGAGCCGGACGTGCCCCGCTTCGTCGCCGGCGATCCCGGCCGCCTGCGCCAGGTGCTGGGAAACCTGGTCAATAACGCCATCAAGTTCACCGAGCGCGGCGAAGTGATCGCGTGGGTCTGCCGCGAAACCCACGACGACCACCGATCCGTGGTGCGCTTCAGCGTCCGCGATACCGGCATCGGCATCCCACCCGAGAAGCGGCGCTTACTATTCCAGCCGTTTACCCAGGCCGACAGCAGCACCAGCCGCCGCTACGGCGGAACCGGTCTCGGACTCGCCATCTGCGTTCGCCTGCTTGCGCTGATGAATGGGACCATCGCGGTGGAGAGCGTCGTGGGCCGCGGCAGCACCTTCCATTTCACCCTGCCGCTGGACCGGGCGGGCGCGCACCCCGCTGCCCCCGAACCGGAGGCCAAGGTGGACCTGGCCGGAGTGCCGGTGCTGATCGTGGACGACAATTCCACCAATCGCGCCATTCTGACCGCGATGCTCCAGAGCTCGGGAATGGACGTGACCGTCGCCGCCAGCGGGCCGGAGGCCCTGGCGCTGTTGCCGGCCGGATGCAAATCCGGCGGCTCCTTCCGCCTGGTGATCCTGGACGCGCACATGCCCCACATGGATGGATTCCAGGTGGCGGAAAGAATCAAGGAGCAGCCCGATTACGGCAGCGCCGTCATCATGATGCTGACTTCCGGAGGGCAGCGCGGCGATGGCGCGCGCTGCCGCCAGATCGGCATCGCCGCCTACCTGCTGAAACCGATCCGCCGCGCCGAACTGTTGCGTTGCATCGCCACCGTGCTCGCCGCCGGTTCGCCCGCGCGGCAACCCGCTCCCCTGGTGACCAGGCACACTCTTTCCCAAGCCGAACCCAGCCTGCGCGTTCTTCTCGCCGAAGACAATCCCGTCAATCAAAAGCTGGTGATCCGCCTGCTGGAGAAGGACGGGCACCGCGTGGTGGTGGCCGGCGATGGCGCGGAAGCGGTCCGCTGCGCCGCGCGCGAGTCCTTCGACATCATTTTGATGGACGTACAGATGCCGGTGATGGACGGCTTTGCTGCCGCCGCTGCCATCCGCCGCCGCGATGAAGCGACCGGGCGGCACACTCCGATTGTGGCCATGACCGCGCACGCTCTGGCCGGCTACCGCGAGCGCTGCCTGGCGGGCGGCATGGACGATTACATTTCCAAGCCGGCCAAACTTTCCGAGATCCGGCAGATGCTGAAGCGCTTTGGCGCCTCCGTGCAACCGCCCGTGGCGGGATGCCGGTAATCACCGCCGCCACCGCGTGCGGAGCCGCAACCTTGGCGCGCCTTGATGTCCGCGTCCGGACGCAGCGAACACCCGCGTTGCACGCCGTGTTCACGTTCGCACATCGCGAACACTTTCATCTCTCTCGAATCGCGCGGCGCGCAACCGGGCGCATTATGAAATGTCATAACAAGCTCCGCGAAATCTTCCGCGTCTCATAGACTCCGCGCCCCCATTGCGTTTCGGCGGCCCTTCTCCTCTGCCGGCTGTCCCTCGAATTTCCTCCGCGCTCGCCGTTGATACCCGCTGGATGTCGACTCGCACCAGCAAAGCCTTTTCGCCGCACATTGGCGCGCGGACTGCTTCTTCCCCTCGCAGGGCGATGCACGACACCAGGCAACGATTCACCGCGCATCGCCCACGTGTCGCTCGCGAACACCGTTCGCAAACGAACGCCGCCGTTAACGTTCCAACGCGGACAGTGTTCGGGAGCGGCGATTTATTCAGGAGGATGGCATGTCACCCATGAAATCAAGGAGCGTGGTTCTGCTCCTTACGCTTTCCGTGGTCGCGCTGCTCCTTGGCGTGACCCTTCCGGCGAGCGGGCAAGTAGGCGTGAACACCGGCACCGTGGTCGGCACGGTCACCGATCCTTCGGGCGCAGTCATTCCCGGAGCGACTGTGACCTTGAACGATGCCTCGACCGGTATCACTCGCGGCACCACCACCAACGACCAGGGCCGTTACGTTCTGTCGACGGTGAATCCCGGCACCTACAC
>DASUBK010000314.1:0-4484 GCA_035763305.1 Terriglobales bacterium
CCATAACCGCCTCCCTGCTGCTTTCTTCGAATCGTCCGAGCCTGTGTGGCACGGGTCTCCGACCCGTGCTTACTTACCGCCTGCAGCCGCGAGCGCCACCGTCGCCGGCGCTTCCATCGCTCCGCCGAATACCTGCGCCACTTCCTCGTCGCGCTCGGTCCGGATCTCGACCGTGTCTCCCACCTGCACCAGCGTGAACAGTTCTTCCAGGTCGCGCTTCGCCATGCGAATGCATCCGTGCGACGCCGCCTTCCCGATGGACCATGGCTCGTTGGTTCCGTGAATTCCGTAGTGCGGCTGGCTCAGCCCGATCCAGCGCGTGCCCAGCGGATTCGCCGGACCCGGCCCGATCACCTTGTGCGGGTGGTAGTAGGTGGGATCGGTGACGCGATTGACGATGGTGAACTCGCCGCTGGGGCTCGCGCTGACCTGCGCTCCCACGGCCACCGGGTACACACGAACCACTTCGCCGTTCTCGATCAGCGCCAGCTTGCGGTCGGGAATGCTGACCAGGATGCGCCGCGCGCTCGCCACTTCCTGCGCCGCGGACATGCGCGCCAGCAGGATCATCGTCGCCAGCGCCAGCGCGTACAGCTTGTTGCTTGCCTTCCGCCCTGCTTGTTCCCGGCTGCGTCCCATCGTCGTGTCCTCGCTTTCGCCGGAACACAAATACAGGCCGCGGGCCAGAGTTTAAGCCACTGAAAACAGGATGGTTACCTCATTCAAAGAGCGTTGAAATCGTGGCTGAACACACACACCGTGTCAGTGCCGACACGCCCGCTGACAGGGGACAAACGGGTGGAGCAGGCCTTCGGACCTACAAGGCCTTTCAAAGCAACAACGGGGTGGAGCAGGCCCTGGACCACAAATTCACAGACACAACCGGGTGGAGCAGGCCTTTAGACCTACAAACCTTCCAAGCGAAAACCGGGTGGAGCAGGCCTTTAAGGCCTGCAAGAAGGACTGGCAAAGAAAAGCGGCTTCAGCCGCTGAGGTACTTCGCCGACTCGTCCCACAAGCGACGTGCGCTCCGCAACTTCTCTCTTTCCGCCGAGTACAATCTTGTGTCGCCCGCCGACCTGCCATGACCTTCCTCCACGACCTCCGCTACGCACTGCGCATGCTGCGCAACGCGCCTGCCTTCGCCGCCGCCGCGGTGCTCACGCTCGCCCTCGGCATCGGCGCCAACACCGCCGTCTTCACCGTCATCAACGCCGTCCTGCTGCGCTCGCTGCCCTATCGCGACGCCTCCCGCCTGACGTGGATGACCGAGACCTCCTCTTTCTATCCCCAGATTCCGCTCTCCTACCCCGACTACCACGACTGGAAGACCGAGGCCCACAGCTTCGCGAACATGGGCGCGGTGCTCACCAACATGGGCTCCAACCTGCTCGCCGGGGGAGCGGCCCAGCGCGTCAAGGTGGAATACCCCACCGCCTCGCTCTTCTCCCTGCTCGACAAGCAACCGATCCTCGGCCGCGGCTTCCTCGACGACGACGACCGCCAGGGCGCCGCGCCCGTCACCCTGCTCAGCTACTCGCTGTGGCAAAGCCAGTTCGGCGGCGACCCGCGCGTCATCGGCAGCAAGATCACCCTCGACGGCTCTCCCTACACCGTCATCGGCGTCATGCCCGCAGGCTTCCGCTTCTACCAGGCTCCCGATTTATGGATTCCGCTGCTGCAATGCCAGGAGTGCCCGCTGCTGCTCAATCGCGGCGCGCATTACCCGCTCTTCGCCGTCGGCCGCCTGAAAGACGGCGTCTCGCTGCCGGTGGCGCGCGCCGAAATCGAATCCATCCAGCGCGGCCTCGGCCAGCGCTACCCGCAAACCACCTCCAAGTACGGCGCGCAGGTGGATTCGCTGCAGGACTCGCTCGTCGGCTCCGTTCGCCCGCAGTTGCTGGTGCTCTCGGTGGCGATGGCGCTGATCCTGCTCATCGCTTGCGCCAACGTCGCCAACCTTCTTTTGAGCCGCTCGGCCGTCCGCCGCCAGGAGATCGCGGTGCGCATCGCCCTCGGCGCCGGCTCCCGCCGCCTCATCCGCCAGTTGCTGACCGAGAGCATCGTCATCGGCATCTTGGGCGGGATCGCCGGGATCGTCGCCGGAGTGGCTGCAGTGCGCGCGCTCGCGCCGCTGACCTCCGGAACCTTCTCCCCATTGCAGGACCTGCAACCCGACGCCCGCGTTTTCGTCTTCGCTTTCGCGCTCGCCCTCATCACCAGCGTGCTGTTCGGACTCGCGCCCGCCTGGCAGTTCACCCGCTCGGGCGTGCAGGAGGGACTCGCCAGCGGCGGCCGCAACCGCGCCGTCGCCATGCCCCGCCGCGTTCGCCAGGGATTGGTGATCGCGCAGATGATGCTCGCCGTCGTGCTGCTGGCCGGCGCCGGGCTGCTGCTGCGCACCTTCCTTAGGCTGCAGCAGGTAAATCTCGGCTTCGACGGGAACCACGTGCTGACCTTCAACCTCGCTCTGCCGCTCGACCGCTACGCCGATCTGTCGTGGCGCGAGCAATTTCTGCGCCAGGCCGTGGACCGCCTCCGCCAGCTTCCCGGCGTCGAGGCGGCGGCCGTCGGCGACGGCGCTCCCATCCTCGGCTCCGGCGGCAAGCGCTTCGGCTGGGAAGGCATGCCCGCCATGCTGCCCCACGACGCGCCGCTCGCCATCTTCGATCAGGTCAGCCCCGACTACTTCCGCACCCTCGCCATCCCGCTGTTGCGCGGTCGCGCCTTCACCGGCCAGGACACCGCCGACGCGCCACCCGTCGTGGTCGTCAACGCCGACTTGGCCCGCCACATCTGGCCCGGCGCCGATCCGATCGGCAAGAAGATCGAATTCTTCCGCGAAGCCACCGGCCAGATCGTGGATTGGGCGGTGGTGGTGGGGGAGGTGGGCAACGTCAAGGACCAGGGCCCCACCGACTCCGACCGCTACCAGCTCTACATTCCCAGCGCGCAGGGCATCAAGAACGACGCCAACCTCAACTGGACCTTCCTGCTGCGCGCCAAGGGCGATCCCGGCGCGCTGACCTCGGCCGTGCGTCAGACCTTCAACGAACTTGATCGCCAGCAGCCGATCTTCGCCGTGCAAACCATGTCCGACGCCATCGCCGCCTCGCTCGGCACGCAGCGCATGGCCCTGGTGCTGGTGGGAATTTTCGCCGCCCTCGCCCTGGTGGTGGCGGCGGTGGGAATCTACGGCGTCATCGCCTACATGGTCAGCCAGCACACGCAGGAGTTCGGCATCCGCATGGCGCTGGGCGCGCAGCCCCGCGACGTTTTGCGCATGGTGCTGCGCGACGGTCTGCTGCTGTGCGCCATCGGCGTCGCCGCGGGATTGGCGCTGGCGCTGGTCGCGACCCGGTGGCTGGGAAGGGTGCTCTTCCAGACCAGCCCCCGCGATCCGCTCACCTTCGCCGTGGTTCCCCTGGTGCTGATCGGGGTCGCGCTGCTGGCCACCTGGTTCCCCGCCCGCCGCGCCACCCGCGTCGATCCCATCATCGCCCTGCGCCAGGAATGATCCCGTAGGTGCAGAGCTTGCCCTGAGCTTGCCGAAGGGCGCCCTCGCCTGCACTTGTGGCACAGCCGCCCTCGGCTGTGCGGCCTCTGATCTTTACTTGGTAGGCCCCGGCGCCTCGCCGGGGCTGCCCTCAACCTCGCGCAAAATGCCGCGCGGCGGGCGCCCTCGCCCGCCGCTCAACACAATCGATTTTTTGCCTTCGTGGAACCTTCGTGTCCTTCGTGTGAACCGGCCCTTTTCTATGTCACAGCGTCGCTCACGACCTCAGTGCTGATGCTTCAGAATCCGCACAACCGTCATAATCGTGTTCCAATTCCGCGTCGTCGCCGACACATCGAATAACTTATCCACCTGCCCCAGGTACCCGATCGTCTTCATGTGGCGCCGGTACACGCCGAAGACGAATCGTTCGCGCTGCCCGATCACTCGCACCAACCACTCTCCCTCCGCGGGAAACGACACCGGCAGCTCAGCCCGCAGCTTCCCCGCCTTTGCCAGGATGCTCACAAACCGCACCACATCCGGGCGCGACGGCTCGCCTGAAAACGGATCTTCTTCCTCCAGCCGGATCAAATCGCACCCGTCGCAAAGCACGACCGCCGTCTCGAAGGGCAGCTTGCGCCGCAACTCGGCGCAGAACTTCGCCCGCGCCCCCGGCTTGCCGACCACAAACGTTCCGGCGGCGCCAACGTTCACCATCTCGTACTGTTTGAACTCTTGCGCGACGACGCTAGGGCGAAAGGTTCTGTGCCCGCCCACATTCACCCCGCGAAGAAAAACCACCAGCGCCATGCCGGCGATTATCCTCAAAACTTTCTTCAACGCCACCTCGATTTGTCGTCCCGCCGTCACTTGTCATTACTCCGTTTGCAGGTACAGAGAGGTCGCACATGGCCGCTGCGAACATAATCCTCGCCGTGCAACCTGGGAAGATTCCGTCGCGGTTGCCAATATGCGCTCGCGAACG
>DASUBK010000315.1:0-6256 GCA_035763305.1 Terriglobales bacterium
GGTACCACTGAGCGGATTTCTGGTGCAAACAATGAACATGGCCCGGTTGTTCGCTGATCTTGTTGCTGTAGTTCTGTTTGCTGCTTTCGGAATTAGTTGGTTACGACAGAAGGCAGTCTGTGAATAAAGTTGTCCCAATGCGCTCCGCCATTGCCGACCTGGTGCCCAACGGCGCTTCGGTCGCCATGGGCCTGCAACTGGAGCAAATGATCCCCTTCGCCGCCGGGCACGAGATCATGCGCCAGAAAAAGCGCAATCTCACGCTCATCGGACCGATCTCCGACATCCTCTTCGACCAGCTCATCGGCGGCGGGTGCGTGGGCAAAATCATCGCCGCCTGGGTCGGCAACGTGATGATGGGCTCGGCCTACAACTTCCGCCGAGCGGTCGAGCAGGAGAGCCTGCCGGTCGTTAACATGACCAACTTCTCCATCGCGCTGGCGTTGCAGGCGGGCGCGATGGGCGTGCCGTTCCTGCCCACGCGCACCGCGCTGGGCAGCGACGTGGCGCGCGGCAACGAGTTCTGGAAGGAGATCGAGTCACCGTTTTCCGCACATGATGGAGGCCGGTCGACCTCGACCGGCACACCCTCGACCAGCGACAAGCTGCACGCAGTCAAAGCGCTGAATCCTGACGTGACTATCGTCCACGTGCAGCGCGCCGATGCCGATGGTAACGCGCACTGCTGGGGCAATTACGGGGTGATGATCGAGGCGGTGCGCGCCGCCAAGCGGGTCATCGTCTGCGCGGAAGAGATCGTCCCGGCCGAGGTCATTGCCTCCGATCCCAATCGCACGGTGATTCCCGGCTTCCTGGTCAGCGCGGTGGTGGAGTGCCCCATGGGCGCGCATCCCTCGCCGGTGCAGGGCTATTACAAGCGCGACGACGCCTTCTTCCGTCACTACCACGAGCAGAGCAAGACTAGGGGCGACTTCGCCGCCTGGTCGCTGAAGTGGGTGTACGGCGTCGAAGACCGCGCCGCGTACGTGAACGAATTGGGCGAGTGCCGGGTCAAGGATTTGGGCGTGAAGAACCACGCCTACGCCGCGGCAGCAGATTTTGGATACTAGTCGTTAGTCGGCGGTCGTTAGTCGTTGGCCCGAGAGGCTAATGACGAACGCTAACGACTAACGACTAACGACCAACGACTAACTAACGACCGAAATGGACTTCAACATCACTCCCGAAGAAGTGAAGCAGCTCCAGGACCGGGGCGAATCGCTGCTGTTGCTCGATTGCCGCGAAAAGTGGGAGTACGACACTGCGCGCATCGCCGGCAGCACGCTGATTCCCATGGGCGACATCCCGGCGCGGGTGCAGGAACTCGATCCCGACGCGCGCATCGTGGTCTACTGCCATCACGGTGTGCGCTCCGCCAACGTGGCGCAGTGGCTGCGGCAGCAGGGATTCGACAAAGCGCAGTCCATGAGCGGCGGCATCGCGCGCTGGTCGGCGCTGGTGGATCGCTCGGTACCGATGTACTAGCACTCAGCAGCCAGCACCCAGCCGCCAGTGGCTGAATGCTGATTGCTGACTGCTGAATGCTGGTTTCATGAAAAAAGAACTCATCGAACTGAAGATCAACGGACGCCGCCACGAGCTGGCCATCGCGCCTAACCAGTTGCTGCTCGACGTGCTGCGCCAGGACCTGGGTCTGACCGGCTCTAAGCGCGGCTGCGACGACTCCTCCTGCGGCGCCTGCACGGTGCAGCTCGACGGCCTGCCGGTACTCTCCTGCACCCTGCTGGCCGCCTCGTGCGAAGGCCGCGAGATCACTACGGTCGAAGGCCTCGCCGAGCATGGCTCGCTGGCCGCCATCCAGAAGGCGTATGGCGATTGGGGCGGCGCCCAGTGCGGCTACTGCACTCCCGGCTTCATGATGACCGTGCACCACCTGCTGGCGGAAAATCCCGACCCCAGCGAAGACCAAATCCGCAGCGCGCTGAGCGGTAACCTCTGCCGCTGCACCGGCTACATGCAGATGTTCCAGGCCATCAAGGCCGCCATTGAAGCCGAACAGAAGGGAAGAGCGGCGGTGGGCCAATGACCTACCTCGTGGTTCTCATAAAGAAGGTTAAGGACCTGTCAGCCTTCCGCGAGTACGCGACCAAGGTGGTCCCCATCCTCGAGCGCTACGGCGGCAAGTACGTCGCCGTCGACAAGGCGCCGGAGATTCGCCAGGGTGAGTGGCCGTTCGCGCGCACGGTGATTGTGGCGTTCGCGAACATCGCAGCGGCGCGGCGCTGGTACGATTCGCCCGAGTACCAGGAGATCGTTCCCATTCGCCTGCGCGCCATTGACGCGAACATCGCCATGGTGCGCGATCCCCAGGAAGCGGGCATTGACATGGACCCGAGGAAGAGCGGCGCATGAGCGACTATTCGATCATCGGTAAGCCGATGCCCATGGTGGACGCGGCCGAGAAGACCACCGGCCACGGCAAGTACGCGGACGATATTTCCGTCCCCGGCATGCTGGTGGGCAAGGTCTTGCATTCGCCCTACCCGCACGCCCGCATCCGCTCCATTGACGCCTCGCGCGCGCTGGCTCTCGAAGGCGTAGTCGCGGTGGTGACCGGCAAGGATGCGCCCACGACCTACGGCATCCTGCCCATCGGCCACGACGAGCACGCTCTGTGCACCGACAAGGCGCGCTACGTGGGCGACAACATCGCCTGCGTCGCCGCGGTTGACGAGGCGACCGCGGAGAAGGCGCTCGAACTGATTGACGTGGATTACGAACTGCTGCCCGCCTGGTTCGATCCGGAAGAATCCATGAAGGCGCAGGCGGAGTTCATCCACGAGAACCGGCCGCAGAACATCGAGAAGGACTACCACCACGTCTTCGGCGATCCGGAAAAGGGCTTCGGCGCCAGCGACCTGGTCAAGCAAGCGCGCTACATCGCCAACGAAGTCACACACGCGGCCATGGAGCCCCACTCGACCCTCGCCGCCTTCGACTTCGATCCCCTGACCGGTAAGCCGGGACGGCTGACGGTGTGGTCGTCCACGCAGGTTCCCTATTACCTGCAGCACAAGCTCTCGCTGGTGCTGGACATGCCGATGTCGCAGATTCGCGTCATCAAGCCGCTGGTCGGCGGCGGCTTCGGCGGCAAGAGCGAAGTCATTCCGCTGGAGATCACCGCCGCCGTGGCAGCCCGCGCGGCGCACGCGCCGGTGAAGATCACCTACACGCGCGAAGAGGTGTTCTGGGCGCACCGCGGCCGCCCGCGCACCATCGTCGACATGAAGATGGGCATGAACCGCGATGGTCGCATTAACTCCGTCTCTGCCCGCGTGGTGCAGGATGGCGGCGGCTACTGCTCCTACGGCCCGGTCACCATCCTGTATTCCGGCGCGCTGCTGGGCGCGTTGTACGACATTCCCAACGTGCGCTACGACGGCTACCGCGTGCTGACCAACAAGCCCGCCTGCGGCGCCATGCGCGGGCATGGAACGGTGAATGTCCGCTTCGCCTTCGAGTCCATGCTCGACGAGATGGCCGCCGCGCTCCAACTCGATCCCGCCGACGTCCGCCGCAAGAACCTGCTGAAGCCGCCCTGCATCACCGTCAACGGCCTGCGCGTGCTGAGCTACGGCCTGCCGGAGTGCATCGAGAAGGTGGTGTCCGCATCGCAATGGAACCGTGTGGCCCGGGTCTTCGACGCGGGTACTCGGGTCGAAGACCCGAGCCCCACGAACCGCAAGCGCGGCTTCGGCATCGCCTGGTCGCACTACGTCTCCGGCGCCGCCAATTCCATCATCCGCTCCGACATGCCGCACTCCACCGTGAACATCAAGGTGGACCGCGACGGCGGCGTGGTGGTCTACACCGGCGCCTCGGAAATCGGCCAGGGCTCCGACACCATGACCGCGCAGATCGTCGCCGAGGTGTTGGGCTGCAACCTGGAGCGGGTGAAGGTGGTCGCCGCCGACACCGACCTGACGCCCATTGATCTGGGTTCGTACTCCAGCCGCGTGACCTTCATGGCCGGTAACGCCGCCCTGCGCGCCGCCCAGAACGTGCGCAAGAAGATCGCCGAGGCGGCGGCGCGGCGCATGGCTTGTTCTCCGGATGATGTGGTGTTCGCGAACGACCGAGTCGCGAAGCGCTCGTTATCCGCTGATGGAGGCCGGTCGACCTCGACCGGCGTTGGTTCCGCCGCGGAAATTCTCGAGAGCAAGAACACCCCGCGCGGCAACGTCTCCCCGGGCGAGGCCAGCCGGGCTACATCGTCAACACCCCACATGCAGGGCCGCGTCGAAGGCCAGATTCTGCGCGGCTCGGTCCTGCAGAAGCGCAAGGAAGACGCGCCGCGAGACGCGCTCTCGTTCGAGGAGGCGGTCGTCTCCTACATCGATCTCGGCACGCCCCTCACCGGCACCGGCTCCTACGCTCCGCCCGAGGAGGCGCGCGGCGGCAAGTTCAAAGGCTCCGGCGTCGGTCCTTCGCCAGCGTATTCCTATTCGGCGCAGGTCGCCGAAGTGGAAGTGGACGAGGACACCGGGGAAGTGTTCGTGAAGAAAATCTGGGCGGCGCACGATTGCGGGCGCGCGCTGAACCCGGTCGCCGTCGAGGGCCAGGTCATCGGCTCGGTGTGGATGGGCCTCGGACAGGCGCTGCAGGAGGAGATGGTCTGGAAAGACGGCCTGTTGATGAATCCCGGCATGCTGGAATACCGCTCGCCGTCGTCCTCCGAGTCCCCGGAGATCGAGTGCTTCATCGTCGAGAGCGTGGATCCCGAAGGGCCCTTCGGCGCCAAGGAGGCCGGCGAAGGCTCGCTGGCTGCCACCATCCCGGCGATCTCAAATGCAATTTACGACGCGGTCGGCGTGCGCCTTCGCGAAGCGCCCTTCACCCCCGAGCGCGTCCTGGCGGCGCTGCGCGACAAGCGCGGCGAGAAGAAGATGGATTTGACCGAGGGCATCGATCCCACGCAGCCGGCGAAGTTCCGCGAGCATGGCGGCTCGCTGTGGTTCAAAGGCAAGGGCCCGGCGCGGCACGCGCTGGATCCGGCGCGGGTTAATGGAGCGCACGCGCCCTCGCGTGCGGGAGGCGACGATTGAAGACAGATGCAAAGGTCATGCTCTTCGATCGTCGGCTCCGGGAAAGCTCAGCCGCGGTACTCACAGCGGTTGTCCTCTTCCTGGCGGGGAACTGTATGGCACAAAAGAACGCGTCGAGCCCCGGAACTCCTGCGAAACCAGTCTTTAAAGCCACCGGTGGTTTCGTGGCCATCACCGTTCCGGACCTCGACAGCGCCGCGAAGTGGTACCAGGAGAAGCTCGGCCTGGCAATCGTGAAGAACCACGCCATGCGTGCCGACAACAAGGCCGCCGTGACCGTTCTCCAGGGCAACGGCTTGGCGGTCGAATTGATCTGGCTGGCCGACGCGGCGCCGCTCTCCAAGGTCGCGCCGCAGGTCAAGGGGCCGCAGGACGTTCACGGGTTTCTGAAATCGGGAATTTTTGTGGACGATCTGGACGGCACGCTGCGGGAACTCAAAGCCCGCCACGTCACCATGGCGTTCGAAACCTTTTACGACAAGTCGATGGATTGCCGCATGTTCGCCATCCGCGACGACAACGGGAATATCCTGCAATTCTTCGGAAAATAAATGAGCCTGCCCGACTTCCAACTGCTGCGGCCCCACACGCTCGGCGATGCCCTCGACCTGCTAGCCAAGGTCGCGCCCGACGTGCAGATCGTCGCCGGCGGCACCGACCTGGTGCCCTCGCTCCGGCAGAAGCTCTTCACTCCGCGCTACGTGCTCGACCTGCGCGGCGTGCTCGACCTGCGCGGCTTTACCGGCACCGCCGACGGGATGGCCATCGGCGCTCTGACCACGCTGACCGCGATCGAGCGCAGTGACGTCATCCGCCGCGACTATCCCGTGCTGGCGCAGGCCGCCGCCACCGTCGCGTCGCCGGTGCTGCGCAATATGGGCACGCTGGGCGGCAATATCTGTCTCGACACGCGCTGCCTCTGGTACAACCAGTCACTGGCCTGGCGGAAATCCTGTGGCTTCTGCATCAAGAAGGATGGCGACCTCTGCCACGTAGCGCCCGGCGGGACCAAATGCTGGGCTGTCTTCTCCGGCGACACGCCGCCGGCGCTGCTCTGCCTGGACGCGGAAATCGAGATCGCCTCGCCCACCGGCGTGCGCCGCCTCCCGGTGCGCGAGTTCTACACCAACGTCGGCGACGCGCGCAGGAAGCTGGAGAAGAACGAGATACTCCCCCGCGTCTTCCTGCCG
>DASUBK010000316.1:0-4608 GCA_035763305.1 Terriglobales bacterium
CACGCCTACGACGCCCGACAACTTATGGCGCCGCCTCAGCACCTCGTTGGGAGAGGCGCTGCTGCGTCACCGCGATCCGGTGCTCAGCGGGGCCGCGGCGGAACTGCTCGATCCCGATATCGCCGCGGTGCTGAAGTGGGATGACATCGTGCTCGCCCGACTGGTGGGCGGCGAGGGCGAATTGCTCGGCCTGCTTTGCCTGGCCAATCGCCGCGAAGACCTGGCACAGGGCGATCGCGTGGTGCTGCAGGCGCTGGTCGGCCATGCCGCGGTGGCGCTGGAAAACGCGCGCCTCTTCACCCGCATGGACCAGGCCAACCGGCACTGGATCCAGATTTTCGACGCCATCAGCGACTTCATCGTGGTGCACGACGAAAACCACAAGGTGCTGCGCGTCAACCGCTCGCTGGCGGACTTCATCGGCGCCCGGCCGCAGGACCTGATCGGCGTCACCATGCGCGCCCTGGTCGCCATGACCGCCGACGAGACCAGCAGCCAGCCGTGCCCGTTCTGCTCCTCCCGCGAGGCAGTGGACGAGTACATTCACCCGGTGCTGCAACACACGTTCCTGATTTCCACCTCGCGCGTGCAGTCGGATTCGGTGGAGAGCCCGCAGACCATCCACGTGCTCAAGGACATCACCGACCGGCGCGAGGCCGAGCGCCGCTACCGCGAGCTGTTCGACACCATCCAGGAAGGCTTGTTCTTCTCGACCCCCGAGGGCCGCTTCATCGAGGTCAACGACGCCCTGGTGCGCATGCTCGGCTACAGAGACCGCAACGAGGTGCTGCAGCTCGACATCTCCCACCAACTGCACGTGCGTCCGGAAAACCGCGATCGGTTCCTCAAGGAAATCGAGAAGAACGGCGGGGTGCGTAACTTCGAGCAGACGCTGCGCCGCAAGGACGGCTCTCTCATCCACGTGCTGGAGAACGCGTTTGCGGTGCGCGACACGCAGGGGCGCATCGTGCAGTATCGCGGCCTGATCCTCGATATCACCGAACAGAAGAACTTCCAGGCCGAATTGCAGCGGCAGCGCGACTTCAACAGCAAGATCCTGAACGCCACCCAGAGCATGATCCTGGTGGTGGACACGGCGGGGCTGATCAGCTACGCCAACCGCCGCTGCTTCGAAGCCGGCTCGTACCGCCAGAACGAGCTGCTGGGACGCCGCCTGCTGGAGTTGGTGCCTCCGGGCCGGCGCGAAATTCTCGACAACGCCTTGACCAGCACGCTCTCCGGCGTGCAGGTGGACAACCTCGAACTCCCGGTCCTGCTGGGGCAGGGACGCATCGCCCAGTTCTCCATCAATCTCAGCCCTATGCGCGACGAACTGGGCGCCGTGAGCAGCATCGTCGTGGTCATGACCGACATCACCGACGCGGCCATGCTGCAGGCCAAGCTGATGCACACCGAGAAGATGGCTGCCGTCGGCCAACTGGTTTCGGGCGTGGCGCACGAGGTCAACAATCCGCTGACCGCCATCCTCGGCTTCTCCGACCTGCTCATCGAGTCGCCGGAGGTACCGCTGCCGGCCAAGGACCAGCTGCACATCATCGTGCAGGAGGCGCAGCGCACCAAGCAGATCGTGCAGAACCTGCTCAGCTTCGCGCGCCAGATGCCGCCGCAGCGCGCCGCGGTGGAGGTCAACGGCATCCTGCGACGCACGCTGGCCTTGCGCTCTTACGATTTCAACAACCGTGGCGTGCAGGTGGTGGACCGCCTCCACGAAGACATTCCTTTCGTGATGGGCGACGCGCACCAGTTGCAGCAGGTGTTCCTCAACATCCTCAACAACGCCTACGACGCGGTGTCGGAGAACAATCGTCCCGGCCGGATTGACGTGCGCACCCTGGTCAGCGACGGCTTCGTGGAGATCGAGTTCCGCGATAACGGTCCGGGCATCGCCTATCCCGAGCGCATCTTCGATCCCTTCTTTACCACCAAGGAAGTGGGAAAGGGAACCGGCCTGGGCTTGAGCATCTGTTACGGCATCGTGCACGAGCACGGCGGCGAGATCACCTGCCACAACAATGTGGACGGCCCGGGGGCGACCTTCGTGGTGCGCCTGCCGGTGGCTTCGACCTCGGCGCTGGCCGCCGCCGGAGGGGTCGCGTGAGCTTCGCGCCTGCGCCCGCCAAGTACCCGGTGCTGCTCATCGAGGATGAGCCCTCGGTGCTGTCGTTCGTGCGCGCCACGCTGGAGCGCCGCGGCTACTCGGTCATCACCGCCGCTACCGGCGCGGAGGCGCTGAAGATTTTGCCGCGCCAGGAATTTCTCGGCGTGGTCTCGGACATGCGCACGCCCGGCGGCGTGGACGGGGCCGACGTTTACGCCTGGCTCGCCGCCCATCGCCCCGAACTTCTGCCGCGGCTCATCTTCATTACCGGCGACATCGTGAACGAGGAGACCGCCGCGACTCTGCGCCGCACCGGTGCGCCATACGTGGAAAAGCCATTCCGAGTGCAGCAGTTCATGGCCGTGGTGGAGAAAGTGCTAGGAGGGCCGCAGTGACGGAAGATCGCATCAGGTTTTTGATCGTGGACGACGAGCAGAGCATCCGCAAGCTCTGCATGACCATCGGCGCCTCTCTCGGCTTCGACTGTGCCGAGGCAGAGAGCGCCGAGGCGGCCCTCGCTTACCTCGAGACCGGCTCGCCGGACATCGTCATCACCGACCGCCGCCTGCCCAACGCCTCCGGCGATGAATTGCTGCGCCAGATCAAGGCGCTCCTGCCGCGCACCGAGGTGGCCATCATCACCGGCCACGGCTCCATCGAGTCGGCGGTCGAGGCCATGAAACTCGGCGCCTACGACTACATCGTGAAGCCCTTCGGCGCCGGCCAGCTCAAGCTGGTGCTGCAGCGCATGAAGGAGAAAGTCCGCCTGGTGGCGGAGAACGAGTACCTGCGCGACGCGGTCAACACCGAGCACGACCTGCGGGTGATCGACGGCTCCTCCGCCAAAATCCAGGACGTGCTGCGCATGGTCTCGCGCCTCAAGGACACGCGCACGCCGGTGCTGATTACCGGCGAGAGCGGCACCGGCAAGGAACTGGTGGCCCGCGCCATCCACTTCCGCGGCTCGCTGCAGAAGCGGCCCTTCGTCGCTGTGGATTGCGGCTCGCTGGTCCCGACGCTGATCGAAAGCGAATTGTTCGGCTACGAGAAGGGCGCCTTCACCGGGGCGCTGAAGGCCAAGCAGGGACTCTTCCAGGCGGCCAACGGCGGCACCATCTTCCTCGACGAAATCGGCGAACTGCCGCTGGAGATGCAGGCCAAGCTGCTGCGCGTCCTGCAGGAAAAAGAAGTTCGTCCGGTGGGCAGCAACGATCGGGTGAAGGTGGATGTGCGGGTCATCGCCGCCACCAATCGCGACCTGGAAGCCTGTTACAAGACAGGCACTTTCCGCAAAGACCTCTACTTCCGCTTGAACGTTGTGACCATCAGCCTGCCGTCCCTGCGTGAGCGCAAGTCGGACATGCTGGCGCTGGTGCGCTCGTTCCTCTACCACTTCGCGCCCGAGGAGAACATTCAGGTCACCTCCGCGGCCATGAACTGCTTCCTGCAATACGAATGGCCGGGCAACGTGCGCGAGCTGGAAAACTGCATCGAGCGCGCGATCGCGCTGGGAAACCGCAAAACCATCGACGTCGGCGACTTGCCGCCGGCGATTCGCATGGCGGGCGTGGAGACTCCCTTGCCTGCAGTGATGAGTGCGCCTGCTCCGGCCGTCGCCACGGGAGCCAACGCCACCGATCTGGAGCAACTGGAGCGCGAGACCATCGAGCGGGTCTTCAAGGAAGTCGGCGGCGACAAGACCATGGCGGGCAAGATGCTGGGCATCAGCCGCGCCACGCTCTACCGCAAGCTCAAGCGCTACAACATCGACGGACGGGAGACGGGATTAGCGGCATCGGTCTCCGCCGGAGCCTAGCGAGCGTTCCTATCATCTCGAGTGCAGCGAGGGATCTGCTGTAATCGCCACCAGCGGTCAGGGCGTCTACAACAGATCCCTCGCTGCGCTCGGGATGACTCCCATTCTTTAAGCGGCCTGCCTGCTTGGCCGCTGCCGAGTTTTCTCCTCGGATCCCATGCCTACGGCGGTGCGCGTCTGATCGTTAACTCCTGAGATTCCGTTTCACCCTGAGACAACGTCGCAGTGGTTACCCGCTCCTAACCCCTTGATTTTCCGCGCCTGAGGCTTTGGCGCGGCACTTGCTCCTACTTGCCTCGCGCTGCTGTACATTGCAGGAGAACGGTCTTGAATCAGGCCACGGTACTCATCCTTTCGGACGATCCCGATGTTGCCCAGGCGGTGGTGGGCCGGTGGCAGGCGGAGCGCTCCGTGCCGGGCTTTGTCCTGCTCTCCTCGCAGCTGTGGACGCCGGATCGCGCCGCCGTGGATCTGGCGGTGGTCGGCGCGGTCGACGCGGCGCAACGCGACGCAGCTCTTGCCGGGTTCGATGCCTTGCAGACGCCGGTCATCTACGTAGCTGCCGATCGCAGTGAAATGCAGGCGTGCCGTTCCTCACGGGCCCTCACCGTTGCCGCGCGCGATGGCTGGGTGGAATCTGTGGTGATCCTGGGCGCCGAAGTGCTGAAGCGGC
>DASUBK010000317.1:0-8934 GCA_035763305.1 Terriglobales bacterium
TGCAGCGTCTGCTGGCGCGAAAGTTGCCGCGCCTCTTCCGTGAGCGACTCCAGCGCGGCCAGCGTGGGATGAAACCTGGCCGGCAGCAGGGTTCGCATCTGCCGGAACGTGTACTCGGCGCTGGTTTTGTTGGCCAGCGCGGAATCCGCACCTCCGTGGAGGAGAAACGGAGAAACCTGCTCCTCGCAGAACTCCTGCAACGCTTCCGCCTGCAGCGCGTCCTCGAAGGTGGCGACCGCGGAGCTGTCGTTGGCCGCATGAGCGCCCGCCTGTGCGGCGGCGGCAGCTTTCGCCGGCGCAAACGCCGCCGCGATCAGCGACTGCGCTTCTTCACGCAATTGCTCGCGCACGTGCGGGATCTGCTCGAAAATCGTCTCCAGCGGGACCTCGCGGGTGATCAGGCGCGGCATGAAGTGTTGCAGCGCCGCGCCGGCAACGCCGCTCACCGCGACGATGCCGGCGACGATCGCCAGCACCAGCGTCAGCATTCCCCGCGCATGGAATCCCGCATGCAACAGAACAAGGAAGAAACTCAACAGGCCGAGCCAGAGATGACCCCGCATCCACGTCTGAGCCCGGCCAAGGCGCAGGCCCAGAAAGCGCTTGCGCAGCCCGAGTAGCGCCGCGAACGTCATCAGCGCGAACGCCATCCCGCCCAGAACGATTCCTGCCGAGGTGGCGCCGTACGGCCGCTGCATCGCGCCCGGCGCCGTAACGGCGTAGAAAACCGTGGCGCCGCCGAGTGCCACGGCTGTCGCGACCGCCCATTTCGCATGTGTCCGGTCGATGATCACGCCCGCGTTACCTGCCTCCCGTTCCCGGAACCTGCAAGCCGGTGAAAAACTTGCGCGGATCCACCCGGAACGCCGCGTCGTGCGGACAGGCGTACACGCAACTGGGCTCGCTCAGTTCCGAGCACAGGTCGCATGTGGTGGCTTTCTTCTTGGGCGCAGCCTTCAGGCGGGCTGCGGATGGATTTTCCGCCGCCGGTTTGTCGGCATGGGCTTCGGCGCGAGGTGCGGGTGGTGGGGCAGTGCTGCCGTCCTCCACCGGCTGCATGTTGATGTTCCCGTAGGGACAGTTCTTGGCGCACAGCCCGCAGCCGATGCACCAGTCCTCAATGACGATTTCCAGCGACTCGCGGCGGCGAATGGAACCGACCGGGCAGCCGACCATGCACAGCGGGTCGCGGCACTGGCGGCACGAGGTCGCAACCAGGAAGTTCTCCAGCCGCAGTCCCTCGCGCACCAGGCGAGTGACGCCGTCGTGTGTGTCGGCGCAGGCCTTCACGCAGGCATCGCAGCGGGTGCACTTGTGCAGGTCGAGGACCAGCAGGCTCTGCGCCTCCATCAAACCCTGGTCGAGGAAGTCGTCCAGCGGCACCGAGTCCAGCACCTTCAAGCGCTCGGCGTTCGCCTTTTGCCGCTTCGCCGCCATCTCTTCCAGCGAGCTGCGGATTTCCGGCAAAGTCTCCACCAGGCGCTGGAAGTCCTCCACTCCGATGCGCAGAACCTCGACGTGATCGAGCGCGGTGCAACTTGCGGTGCGTACTCCGCCGCCGAGCAATCCGATCTCGCCGAAGAAGTGGCCCCGCGACAGGTACCCAACCACCAGGTCGCCGCCGGGAAATTCCTTGGAGATGCGCACGAACCCGACCCGCACCACGTAGAAGCTGTCGGCGACTTCGCCCTGCTTGCAGATCACCTGCCCGGGGCTGAAGCGCACCAGTTGCGCGTTGTCGCGGACGTGCTGGACAAAGTCGCCGGCCGCGAGCATTTGGCCGAGGTCGCGCCGCCGGAACAGCTCAGCGAAAATCGGCATGCTTCGCAGGTGGGCGTCGAGCGCGCGCTGCCGGTACAACTGGTCCATCTGCGCCTTGAACTTGGGGTTCTTCAGCAGGATGTCGAGGATGTTGCGCAGCATCTCGAGCATCACGCAGTCGGTGGAGGCGCGCACCGTCGCCGACCGGGGATAAAAATTCATGCACGTCATCTCGCCGAACAACTCCCCGGCGTGCAGTTGCGCCGTGGGTTCGTCGAGCTTCAGATTCACCGGCGCGTCGATGGCGATCCAGGCGTTCGGCCGCTCGGCCTCGTCGGTGGAATGCTTGTGGCCTTCCAGGCGGGCGCGCATTTTGCGCCACCAGCCGCCTTGCTCCGACGCCGACTTCACCTTCGCCATCGGGGTGGAGAGGAATACCTCGGCAGTGCCTTCCAGAATGAAGAAGGCCGTGGACCCGAACTCGCCCTCGCGGCACACGATCTCGCCGGCCTTGAACCTCCGCCGCACCACCGCGCCGCGATTCTTTTGCAGCAAAGACTTGGAGACCGTCTCGAAGATGGGGATGGCGGAGAGTTCTTCGGGCTCCAGAGGTTCGCCGTACCCCAGTGTCGTGCCCCACTGTGCAGGAGCGTGCTCTTTTTCGATGGGGGGCGGAGACCCGCTACTCATGATGGTTCGGCCCAGCGCGGTGAATTGGTTCTTGCATCTGCAAGTTGAAATAGCGGTGGGAGTGCGAGCAGGAGTATATAACAGCCGGCAAGAGTTCTTTGTGTAACAGCAGCGGCGTGTAGTTGACTTTTACCGCCGCGGCGGTATACACCAACTCCATCTCTCAGGGAGGCCTGTTGCTCTTGGATCGGATCGTCACGGCGGTCGTGGTGATGATCCTGGCTGCTGCGCCGATGGCGGCTCAAACCGCGCTGCCTCCCCAGTACGTGGGGCCGGGCTCGTGCAGTTCCTCCACTTGCCACGGCAGCGTTCCGCCGCGCACCGACGCCCGCATTCCCCAGGACGAGTACAGCATTTGGGTTCTGCAGGACAAGCACGCCAAGGCCTACGGCGTGCTCGCCAACCAGCAGTCGCAGCGCATCGCCCGCAACCTCCGCCTCAACGACAAGCCGCAGCAGTCGCACCAGTGCCTGGGTTGCCATGCGCTGGACGTTCCCGCGTCGCAGAAGGCCCGCCCCTTCGATTTCAGCGACGGCGTGGGATGCGAAAGCTGCCATGGTCCGGCGTCGAAATGGCTGGGACCGCACACTGCGCGCAACTGGACCCACGAGCAGTCGGTCGCCGTGGGAATGTTCGATACCAAGAACCTCATTCGCCGCAGCGAGAAATGCCTCTCCTGCCATCTGGGAAACCAGGACCAGGAGGTCACGCACGAGATGATCGCGGCCGGCCACCCGGACCTGCTGTTCGAACTGGATTCCTACACCGCGGTCATGCCGCGCCACTGGAAAGAGCCGCTGGACCAAGACCCGTACCGCGAGGTCCGCGCCTGGTCCGTCGGACAGGCCGTGCAGCTTCGCGAGGCGCTCACCGCTCTGGCGCGACGGGCGGGCAGCACGCAGTGGCCCGAGTACGCGGAATACGACTGTGCATCCTGCCATCACCCGCTGGTGAAGCCGGACGAGAGCTGGCGCCAGCAGTTCGGCTACGACGATCGCACGGCCGGCACTCCGCCGTGGAACCCGCAGGGCTACCAGGCGTTTCGCCAGTTGGTGCGCGAGGTGGATGCGAGCTCGGCCAGTCAGCTCGACACGGAGCTGAAGGAGGTTGCCGGCAATATGAACCGGCTCCAGCAGAGCCCGCGCGCCATCTCCGATGCTGCCACCCGTGCTGCCTCAGCTGCCGATACTCTGGCAACGCGGCTGAACGGCATGAGCTACAGCCGCGAGCTCACCATTCGCGTCCTGCACAACATCGTCGCCGATGCCGACTCCGTCAGCGCCACCGGCGAGCGCTCCGCCGAGCAGGCGACCATGGCCGTGGATTCGCTGGTGCTGGCCTGCAATCCGCCACTGCCACGCGCCGATGCCATCCAGGCGGCGGTGGCCGGCTTATTCAAACAGCTGGAGAACCCGTCCTCCTACAACGCCCGGACCTTCGCCGCCCAGATGAAGGCAATCGCTCCGCTCCTTCCCTGATTATCTTGGTAGCGCCGGCATGCCCGCGTGGCCTGGCGTGACCCTACTTCTTGAACGCCACGTTCACCAGCAGCTTGTCGCCTTCGACGTCGACCACGTTGCAGAAGGTGCGGCTGCCGCGGCGCGAGAAATCGAGTCCCACGCGGCTGTTGCCGATGCGCAGGTTGCGCAGGTGGAGGTGCTCCATCCAGTCGGGCAACTCGGGATTGATGATGTTCAGCTCGCGGCGCTGCGCGCTGGGGCGGATTCCCAGCACCGACAGCAGCATCAGGATCATCGCCCCCGAGGCCCACGCCTGCGGCGAGCACGAGACCGGATAGTGGACGGGTTCGTCGTATTCGTGGCGCTGCACGCCGCAGAATAGCTCCGGCAGGCGGTAGTCGCGGAATTCCAGCGACGCCTGGAACAAGGTGGTGAAGCAGCGCAGCGCGGCGGAGCGGAAGTCCATCAGCGCCATGCCGTGCGCGATGAGCGAGTTGTCGTGCGGCCACACCGACCCGCGGTGGTAGCTGAGCGGGTTGAAGACTTTCTCGTCGCTGGACACGGTTCGCCAGCCCCAGCCGGAGAACATGTCATCGCGCATCAGGCGGCTGACGATGGCGCGGGCCCGGTCCTTGCTGACGATGCGCGTGAATAGCAGGTGCCCGGGATTGGAGGAGACGATCTGGATCTGCTTCTTTTCCGCGTCCAGCCCCATGGCGTAGAAGCCGCGCGCCGGCATCCAGTAGGCCTTCTCAAATCGCTTGGCCAGGTCGGAGGCCTCTTTGCGCAGGCGCTCGGCGTTCACCGAGTCACCAAAGGTGCGCAGCAGCGACGCCATGCGGTACTTGGCGTCGTAAACATACCCCTGGACCTCGACCAATGCGATCGGCGGCTTGGCAATGGTGCCGTCGCGATGGATGTTGGCGTCCCAGGAATCCTTCCAGCCCTGGTTGGCGAGACCGCGCGGCGAGCGGCGCAGGTACTCGACAAAGCAGTCGCCGTCGAGGTCGCCGTACGAGGCGATCCACTCCAGCGCGCGGTAGGCGGCGGGGAGCAACTCGCGGACCAGTTCGTCGTCCGCGGTCCAGTTGTAGGTTTCCGCCAGCAGGATCAGCCACAGCGGCGTGGCGTCGATCGAGCCGTAGTAGGGGCCGAAGGGCATCTCGCCGCAGCGCGTCATTTCGCCGGTGCGGTACTCGTGCAGGATCTTGCCCGGTTCCTCGTCGCGCCAGTCGTTGACTTCCGTTCCCTGGTGGCGGGCGAGGACACGTAGCGTGTCGGCCGCCAGCTGCGGATTCAGCGAGAGCGACTGGTAGGCGGCGATGATGGAATCGCGCCCGAACATGGTCGCGAACCAGGGAATGCCCGCGGCGATGACGTGCTGGTCGCCCTCGGGAATCTGCAAAGCGTGGAAGTCGGCGGTGGCGGTGCGCATCGCCTCGTCGAAGACTTCGTTGCTGCTCTTGATGCGCGTGGATTCCGCCTCCCAGCGTTCGAAGGCTTCGCGGCGCTCGCGCAGGCTGGCCCCCTGGTCGTAACTGGTGGAGCGGGTGGCGTGTCCCTCGACGAAGGGGCGCACGCGGAAGTTGAGCTGGATCTGGCGCAGCGGAGGAAGCTCGAGTTCCCAGCGGGCTACGGTGTCGGCGACCTGCTCCGGCGCCGGATCGAACTCCACCAGCGTGTGGCGAAGAATGTTGTCGAGGCCGCGATAGTAAAAGGCCAGGGTGTTGCCTTTCACGATCGGCTTGTAGTACTGGCCGTGATCGCTGCGGGCACAGCCGCGAACCTGGAAAACGTCGACGAAGTCCGCCTCGTAGAGCATCTCTACCAGCACCCGGACCGGCGACAGATTGAAGTTCTCGAAGGTGAGGCGGTCGAAGAAGGTGTCGTTGGCCAGCAGTTGCTGGCGCCGGATATGCACCGTGTTTTCCGGCAGGTCGAAGGAGTCGCGCAGGGTGATATTGCCGGTGGTTAACTCGATCTGCGCGGAGAAGGTTTTTTCCGTGCTGGAGGAGAGCACGACCGAGCGGTGGCCGCCCAGGCGCAGCTCCATCTGGCTGAGGAAGCGGGTATCGTCGTGGAAGAAGCCGACATCGGGCGCGCCGGCGGGGCAAATGTCGCCGGCCACGGTGGTGGAGAGGAACGTCTTGCCATCGATGAGGGTGAGATTGTTGACCTTGCGCGGCTCCAGCGTCTTGAAGGCGATGCGCGGCTCGACGAACGGAGACTGAATCTCCACCAGCTCGCCGGAAGGAACCAGGAGTCGCGTGCTCATGCTATCGCGCGTTCTTCGTCACCGGCCGATGCCGCGGGCTTGCCGGCGAGGATCTCCTTATACAAATCGGCGTACTGCCGCACCATGCGATCCAGGGAAAAGTTCTGCGCCACGTGCTCCCGGACCGCCGCGGGCCGGAATTCGTCCACCTTGCCGACGCAGCGCACCATATCATCCGCGGTCTCGCAGACAAAACCGGAGACGCCGTCCACCACGATTTCGGGAACCGAGCCGCCGGGCATGGCCAGCACCGGCGTGCCGCAGGCCATGGCTTCGATCGTCACCAGGCCGAACGGCTCATTCCATTGGATGGGAAAGAGCATGGCCAGGGAATTGCCCAGCAGCTGATTCTTTTCCTCCAGATTGGCGGTGCCGACGAACTCGATGAACTTGCCGTCCACGTGCGGTTTGATCTGCGTTTCGTAGTACTCGCGGAACATGGGCTGGACTTCCCCCGCGATTTTGAGCGGGACGCCGGAACGCTGCGCCACCTCAATGGCGATGTGCACGCCCTTCACCGGCGCGATGCGGCCGATGAAGCTCAGGTACGGCTGTTTCTTTTCCGTGAGCTCGTACAGCGGAAGATGGATGCCGTGGTGAATGGTGCGAATCCGCGGCAGCTTCTCCCGCTCCTGCTGGAAGCGGCTGATGGTGACGTAGGAGACCTCGGGATATTCGGCGTAAAACTCGCTCAGCGCCTCGTCGGAGGGGTGATGGATGGTGTAGACGAACGGCTGGCTGACGAAGCGTGAGTGGGGCAGGCCGGGCGCGTTGTTGAGATGAATGATGTCGCAGTCGTGGCGGGCGTCGGCCACCGCCCATGCGGTGTGGTTTATGTCCTTCAGGCTGTCGTGAATCTCACCCTTGATGGGCCATTCACACTCGGGATACAGCCAGCGCCTCTCCACCTCGATGGTGGACTCTCCGTTGGTGTAGACCACAACCTCGTAATCCAGCTTCGCGAGCCCTCTCGCCAGTTCGGCAATGAAGAGCTCCGTCCCGCCGTACTGCTGCGGTGGAACCGAGATGAAAGGTGGGGCGATCAGGGCAATTCTCATGGGCTCCTACTTCAGAAATGCTATCGGCATGCGGAATCCCGTGCTCGCGTCCTGCGCGTCCGCCAACTTGCTGGAGAAGTGAAGGGTCGACCTTGTCCCTATCTCTAAAGATGCAGAACGGGGAAGAACCGTTGGCGCGGCCGCTCAGGCGAGGGGAGCAGCGGCGGGAGCGCCGGTCTGCACCCGCGATGCGACAATTGCCTCTTCGAACTGCCGCGCCCGCATTTCGCTGGTGTGCTCGGCCAGCACGCGCTGCTGCGCGTGCCGGCCGATGGCCTTGCGCTCGGCCTCGTCCATCGCGGTGACATAGCGCACCACGTCATCCGGCGAGGCGGGCAACAGGATCTCGCGGCCGGGCTCGAAGAAGCTGTCCAGCCCCGGCCAGTTGTCCGAGACCAGCGTCGCGCCCGACGCGGCCGCTTCGAAAAGCCGCACCGACGGCGAGTACCCGGCCAGCACCATGTCGCGCCGGGTGACGTTCAAGGTGAGGCGGGAAGAAGAATAGAAGCGGCTGTGCCAGCGCGGGTTGAGATGCACGATGCGGCGAACGTTGGCCGGCCACTTCACCTGCTGGGGATACTGCGGGCCGGCGACGATGAACTTGCACTCCGGCAGCCGCCGCGCCGGTTCGCACAGCAGTTCTTCGATCTTCGGCTGGCGGTCGGGCGCGTAGGTGCCCATGTAACTGAGGTCGCAGGCGAAGCGCTTGTTGACGGGGAAGGCGCGGTACTCGTCGGGATCGAAGGAGCAGTAGAGCGGCACGGCGCGCGGCGAGCCGAAGCGCTGCTCAATCTCCCGCAGCAGCGGCCCGCCGGTAAAACTGAAATACACTTCGAAGCCGCACACCTGGCCGGCGCGAAGGTAGGACGTCACTCCTGTTTCGCGCAGTTGGGCGATGGTGATTGGCGTGTCGATGTCGTAGAAGGTGCGCACCGGTACGGGCGAGTCGAAAACTTCCTCGATGGCCTCCAGACCGTCGGGAAAATACGAGCCGATCATGGCAACGTCGGCGTCGCGCAATTCGGCGCGCACCCGCGAACGCGCCTCCGCCCAGTCCTGGTACAGCCGCATTTCGCAGAAGCCGGGATCGGGCAGATCGCGGTTGTTCTCGTACCACTCCGTGTTCTTCTCGAAGAACACGATGTTGTGGCCGCGCGCGTGGAGCGCCTTGCACAGCGCGCGGAACGTAGTGGCGTGCCCGTTGCCCCAACTGGACGTGATGGAGAGGCCGAAGATAACGATCTTCATAGAAGTTTCAAGTTTCGAGTTTCAAGTTTCCAGCGATTTCAGGTTCCAGCGCGACTCTTCGTGAAACTGGAAACTTTCTAAGCTGCATTCATCGTCGCCGATTCCACCGCCGGCGCCGCCTGGCGCAGGATCGCGTCCACCTGTCTGGCCCGCAATTCATACGTGTGGTCCCGCAGCGCGCGGGCGCGCATCGCGGCCCCGACCTCTTTGGCTTGATCGTGGCGCAGGGCCCGCATCCAGCGCACGATTCCCTCCGCCGACGACGCCACCAGGATCTCCGACCCGAGAGTGAAGAAGGTGTCGATGCCGGCCCAGCTGTCCGTGATCAGGCAAGCTCCAGCGCCTGCGGCCTCGAACACCCGCGTGGGCGGCGAAAATCCGACGCTCGCCATGGACTCGCGATTGATGTTCAGCACCATGCGCGCCGAGCAGTTCACCGCGT
>DASUBK010000318.1:0-15220 GCA_035763305.1 Terriglobales bacterium
ACCCCAGCCGGGGCTTTCAGGTCCTGATAACTTCCGTCGCCGACATCGAAGTACGCCTTGCCGGTGGTGGTGCCGGGCGCGTCCTGGTACCAGGAACCCTTGCCGCTCGCCAGCAGCTTTTCAACATTCGCCGCGATCGGACGGCCTTGCTCCTTCATGCGCGCGACGGTCTTCTCCACGCCCGCTGCGTCCCACAGCTCGAACGGACCCAGCTCCCAGTTAAAGCCGAGGCGCATGGCGCGATCGATGTCGCTGATGTTGTCGGCGATTTCGGGAACTCGGTTGGCGGCGTAGGTCCACAAATCGCTTAGCGCTGCCCACAGGAACTGCCCGGCCTTGTCGAGCTTCTTCAGCGGCGCCGGTTGCGGCTGATCGAGACCCAGCAGCATGCGCAGGCGCTCGCCGGTGTCCTCCACGTTCTTGGCCATCTCCAGCGAGCCGAACTTCGCCTTGCCGCGGGGGTGGTATTCCAGACTCTTCCAGTCAATCGCCAGACGCTGTTCGCCTTCCGGTCCCTTGGACTTCTTGTAGAAACCGCCCCGGGTTTTGTCGCCCAGCCACTTGTTGTCCAGCATGCGGCGGAAGAAATCGGGCAGCTTCAGATCGCCGCGCTCGTCGCGCACGTTCTCGGTCATGTTGCGGACCACGTGCCCAAGCACGTCGAGGCCAACCAAGTCGATGGTGCGGAAGGTCGCCGACTTCGGCCAACCGACCGCGGTGCCGGTCAGCGCGTCCACTTCCTCGATAGTGAGGTCCATCTCCTGCATCAGGCGCATGACGTTCAACACCGAGAAGGTGCCGATGCGGTTGGCGATGAAGTTGGGCGTGTCCTTGGCGAAGACCACGCCCTTGCCCAGGCGCACGTCGCAGAAGTTGGCGATCGCCTCCATGGCGCCGCGCTCGGCGTCGGGCGTGGGAATCACTTCCAGCAGGCGCATGTAGCGCGGCGGGTTGAAGAAATGAGTGCCGAACCAGTGGCGGCGGAAGTCGTCGGAGAATCCCTGGGCGATCTGCGCCACCGGCAGGCCGCTGGTGTTGGTGGTGACGATGGTCTGCGGACGCCGCGCCGCCTCGACCTTGCGCAGCAGGGAGCGCTTGATTTCCAGGTCCTCGACCACCGCTTCGATGATCCAGTCGGCCTCGCCCACCAGCTTAAGGTGGTCGTCGAAATTGCCGACGGTAACCAGCTTGGCCAGGCCGGGCTCGAAGAAGGCCGCCGGCTTGGCCTTGCGGGCCGCGTCCAGGCCGGCAGCGGCGATGTGGTTGCGCGCCGGGCCGTCGGCGTCGGGGGGAACCATGTCCAGCAGGTAGGACGGCACCCCGGCGTTGGCCAGGTGGGCCGCAATGCGGGCGCCCATGGTACCGGCGCCCAGAACTGCCACCTTCTCGATTCGTCTCACTTTGCGCTTCCTACAGGAATTGGACCCGAGTTGCAGGTAGAGAGATGCAGGCGAATGTGTCCTCGCCGCAAAATCGTCCGCAAATCTATCAGGAGATTGCCGTTACGCGTACCGGAGCGGGAATTTTCAACTCCGCCCGCGCCTGCGGGGCCAAAAAAGGGGTCCCAAAAACAGAAGCGGCGCGCGCCGTAAGATGTGGGGTGAGGATGGCAACGACGCGCGCCTATTTAATTGAGTTCATCCTACCGGCGAAGCCGCGGCTCGTCAAGCAAAATCTTTCGGAAATTATTGAGCCACAGCGACTTAGGAGATCCAACGCGCTAGCAGAAATGCCACCATTGCCGCAAGTGCACCGATCACCAGTGTCTGTGACGCGCTCCGAAACAGGCCGGTACCGGTGTAGTGCCCTTTGATCGCCCCGAAGACGCCCAGGGCCGCCAGCGTGACCACGATCGAGCACAGGAACGCCGTCCCGGCGGTGTGCAGCAGCATGTAGGGCGCCAGGGGAATCAGGCCGCCGGCCACGTAGGCAGAAGCGATGGTGGCGGCGCTGCGCAGGGCGCGGCCGGGCTGCGGCTCCTCCAGCGCCAGCTCGAAGCGCATCATGAAGTCGACCCAGGCCTTGGGGCGCTGCGCCAGCGCCTTAACCACAGGCCGCGCCTCCTCCGAGGTCAGGCCCCAGGTCTGCAGGACTTCGGCAACTTCCCGCTCTTCTTCGTGGGGAAGCTCGATAATCTCGCGTTCTTCCCGCTCCCGCTCCTGTTCGTAGTGTTCGGCATCCCCGCGGGCGGCGAGATAGCCGCCCAGTCCCATGGCGGTGGATCCGGCGGCGATCTCCGCCAGGCCGGCGATGACGATCACCCGCAGGTTGCCGCCGGTGGCGGTGACGGCGCCGGCCAGGCCGGCAGCCAGCGCGAAGGGCACGGTCAGGCCGTCGGACATGCCGATCACGATGTCGCGGACGGTGTCGCTGGCGGTGAAGTGTTTCTCGATGTGGCGGGAGGGCATGGGCGCAACAGAATAAATGCAATCGCGGAATAGCAGAAGTTGAAATCTGGCGAACGGGTGATCGGGGGATCGGCCGCGCAGGATCCTCGGATCGCCAGTTCGCCAGATCATCAGATCGCCAGATCAAAGCTCCGGGTGTTCCTCAACGTACTTCTCCGCCGTGCGCGCGACCTCGCGCTCGCCGCGGTAGCTGAGCCGGGAAGCGGCCTCGCTCAGCGGCAGCCACAGCGCCTGCTGGACCTCGTGGCGCATCTCCGGGGTGATGTCGCCCAGTCTGCCCGCCTGGTATTTGAGGAGGAAGAAGCTGACCACCTTGAACACCCGCTCCCGGTCGCCCCAGGAGCGCACGTAGAAATACTTGATGTCTTTCAGCTTGGTGAGCAGGGCGGCTTCTACGCCGGTTTCCTCGCGTACCTCGCGCAGGGCGGTCTGGTCGGGCTTTTCGCCCGCGTCGACCAGGCCTTTGGGAAGGGCCAGGACGTCGGGCTTGTCGCCGGTATTTCCCGGTTTTCGCCGCCCGGCGGGCTCGATGGCGGCAATCCACCACTGGCCCTGCATGCGCCGCAGGACCACACCTCCGGCGGAGAATTCACGCACCATGGCTATTGGCCTTTCGACGATGAGTTGCGGTTACCTGCGGGATGGCCGCGGTTACGTCGGTCATTACGCGCCTGTGTACCACAAGCACCAGAATGGCTGCATCGCGAAGAGCTACTGCCGGCATCTTATGTAATAAGGCAGTAGCCCGGCTAACCGGCCGGATGTGGGGCAACGTGGGGACATGGAGCAAACTCGCCCGTTCCGTGCGGGCCTTCCGCCGCGAACTCTTGCGCGCGCCGCAAATGCCGCCCGCGCCTATCACCGACGTGAAACTCGGATTGGCGCTGGGCGGAGGCTTTGCCCGCGGCCTGGCGCACATCGGCGTTCTCAAGGTGCTCGAGGAAGAGCACATTCCCATCAGCTTTATCGGCGGCACCAGCGTGGGCGCGGTCATCGGCGCGGCCTACGCCAGCGGCGTCTCGGCGAAGGAACTGGAGGAGATCGCCGCCCTGGTGCGCTTCCGCGATTTCGCGCGCTGGACGCTATCGCGCTTTGGCTTCGCCAGCAACGACCGCATGCAGGGATTCCTCGACCGCATCCTCAAGGTGCGCACCTTCGAGGAGTGCCGCCTGCCGCTGGCGGTGACAGCCACCGATTTCGCCACCGGCGACGGCGTGGTCTTTACCTCCGGGCCGCTGTGCGAGGCGGTGCGCGCCAGTTGCGCCTATCCCGGCATGTTCCTGCCGGTGAACGTGAACGGCCGCCTGCTGGTGGACGGCATGCTGGCGCACGCGGTGCCGACGTCGCCGTTGCGCGACATGGGCGCCAGCAAAGTACTGGCCGTGTACCTGAGTGCGCATTGGACCAACTTGAACGGGCCGCGCCACGTGTTCGACGTCATCGGGCAGTGCTTCTCCATTGCCCAGGCCAAGATGTGCGGGCTGTGGCAATCCGCGGCTGACCTGGTGATCGAGCCCGACGTGCGCGGCTTCAGCTACGACGGTTTCGAGCGCGCCCCGGAATTGATCGAGGCCGGCGAGATCGCCATCCGGGCGGTCCTGCCGCAAATGAAACAGTGGTTCGCCGAATCCGTGGTGCAGGCTTCCTTGAAGCCGGCCGCGAAGCCGGCCTCCACGACGCCGCAACACGTGCCGGCGGCGTAAGCGGCTGGCAGCAACGTCTTACTGATCGAGCGCTCCGCCGTTGGTCTCCTTCATCGGCAGCATGAGCGCCAGTCCCAGGGCGCCGTACAGCATCACGTAATACGCGGGCGCTAGCGGCTCTCCCCATCGTTGCACCAGCCACGTCGCTACCAGCGGCGTCGAACCTCCCGCCACCGCCATGGTTACGCTGTAGGCAATGCTCATGGAGGTCACGCGCGTTCGCAGCGGGAAAATCTCCACCAGCATCGCGCCCGCCAGTCCGCCTGCCATTCCGATCGGCACCGCCAGCATGATTTGTCCCACGGCAAAGCCGAGCGGCGACGCATACAGCATCAGGCGGAACGCGGGGTCGACCAGGGCGATCATCGCCGCCGCCAGCACGAGCGAAAGCCTGCGCCGGCCTACACGGTCCGAGAGCCAGCCCCCGAAAACTTTTGCCCCCAGCACCACCATCAGGCTTAGGGTGTTGGCCAGCAGAAAATCAACTCCGCCGCCGGACAAGTTCTTTCGCGCTTCGACGACATAGGTGAACGTCAGGTAATAGGCGGCATTCGGAGTTGCCGCAATGCCGAAGGTGCGAAGCATGGGCAGCCAGTCGGCCGCGATGGATGGCAGCAGAGGTGGCCGGGTCGCCGTGGCCTTCAGCCCGGCTGCGGTTTCGTGGATGCCGCGGCGCAACAGCCATCCGGCAAGGCAAAAGATCACGCTGGCTACGAATGGAATGCGCCATCCCCAATCCACCACCTGTTCGG
Organism: Terriglobales bacterium; assembly: GCA_035763305.1. Lineage (GTDB taxonomy): Bacteria > Acidobacteriota > Terriglobia > Terriglobales > Acidobacteriaceae > DASUBK01. Next base: position 4,864 of record DASUBK010000318.1, read on the forward strand.
GTCGAAGCAAGCGGTTGACCGCCCAGGCCGCACCCGAGCCGAGAACAAAACCGATGGTCACCCCGGTGGCGGTCGAACTGCTCACCAGGCCTCGCCTGGCCGGAGACGAGGCTTCCGTCGTAAACACCATCGAGCCGGTAAACTCGCCGCCGACCGAAACCCCTTGTATGACCCGGAGCAACACCAGCAGCACCGGAGCCGCCACTCCGATCTGCGCATAGCTCGGAAGGACGCCGAACAGGAAGGTCGAAGCGCCCATCAGGCCGATGGACAGCGTCAACAGGGTGCGGCGTCCCATGCGATCGCCCACGACTCCGAGGGCGAAGCTCCCCAGGGGCCGGGCGAAAAAGCCGATGGCGAACACCGCAAACGCCAGCAACTGCTGTGCGGCCCGGCTGGAATTCGGGAAGAACTGATGGCCGATGTCGCCGGCGAAGTAGCCGTAGACGGCAAAATCAAACCACTCGAGAACGTTGCCGATGAGTCCGGCCAAGGCGGCGCGCAGGGTGGAACCGCTCGCCGCAACGGCGATTTCGCCGCCTTCGAGATTCTCCTGCGCCTCGGTGATCAGGAAAGTGGAATCTTCCAGCTGCGCAACATCGTTCGTGCCCAGCATTCTCCTGGCGGTCCTTTCTTGAGTGGATGCCGGATGCATCCATGTTCGCAGTCATCTGCCGGCGAACCCGAGTTCGGAGAACTGCACGACAGAAGGTGTTGCGAACAAAATTGAGTGCTCGTAACAGACCCTAACCAGCGACCGTGATCGGCTTGTCACGAATTTGCCAAGGAGATGTAAAAGAAATGTCAAAGGGTAGACAGGAGCCGGAGCCATCTTGGAGACGCAGTCGATTCGCGCTTCAAGGAGAGCCTTGTGGCGGAGAGCTGTCCGTAGCTGGACAGCCATATCCCACAAGCGAACAGCGCCGGACAAACTCCGGTACGCAACTCCCAAATGTGTCAGCGGCTTGCTCTACGCGGCCAACGGCGACCGAGATGCAACTACGCCAGCAACTTCCCGGGCGAAGTTTGGCCGTCGGTTGTCGGCGTTCGGCAGTCGGCTAAACCCAAAAGCCGACCCCACATCCGAGAGCCGTCTGCCGGCCGCCGACCGCCAAGCCCGGGAATTCGCCGATAATACCGGCCGCGTCATCCTGATTCGTTTCGCTCACGCCGGCTCCGGACACGAAGGCCATGAAACCGAGCGCTGGACTTGCACCGAAACTCGTGCAGGCCCAAAAGCGGCGCCGGCTGCAAAACTTCTCCCCCATCTCGTTGACCCTGCAATTCCTATGAGGATAGACTTAGCGAAGCCGCCGCGAATTCCTCGGGGAAAATTCTATGAAACGCTATCGCACGCCGCGCGAGGTGCTGGCCGAGATCGTCCAGGTGTTGGCAGCCAAGACGCGGGCCCCGGGACAGGATCAGCCGCTGCAAGAGGTGGTGGACGCGATCGCCGCCGGACGGCACTACTTCTGGAGCGCGATTTACCTGGTCATCGGCGACCGCGTGTACTGCCAGGCATCGCACGGGCCGCTGTGCTCGCGGCCGGTGGTGAAACTCGGTGAAGGCCTGGTGGGCACGGTGGCGAAGAGCGGCACGTACATTCTCGAGGCGGACGTCAGCGGCAATCGCGACTACCTGAAAGTGTTTCCGGAAACCCGCTCCGAGCTGGCGGTGCCGATCAAGATCGGCAGCCACGTGCTGGGCGTCATCAACATCGAGCACACCCAGACGCACGGGCTGTCGACCGAAGACCGGATCATGGCGGAGGAGATCGCGCAGCAACTGGCGCTCTTTCTCTCCGGGCGCGGCAAGTACGTGCTGATGAAAGCCCGGGAAGCCACGCGCCAGACCGCCAAGGCCGCCGACGCCGGCGACATCACGCAGGCGTTCGACATCAACGCAGTTCCATCCATCAAGCCGGAGCGCGCCGTGGCGGCGCGGGCCGGGCAGTCCCTCGCCGTGGGAGACAAAGCGCGCACATGAGCACGCAGACCCTGCCGTCCCTCGACCAACTCAAGCAGGTCGCCAACAAGCTGCGCATCGATATCGTCCGCATGATCGGCGAGGCCGGCAGCGGCCATCCCGGCGGCTCGCTATCCGAAGTGGAGCTGCTGGTGGCGCTCTACGGCCGGGTGATGCGCCACGATCCGGCGCACCCGGACTGGCCCGACCGCGACCGCTTCGTCCTCTCCAAGGGACACGGCGTGCCGGCGCTGTACGCGGTGCTGGCGGAGTACGGCTATCTCGATCCCGCGCTGCTGCCGACGCTGCGCAAGCTGGGTTCGCCGCTGCAGGGCCACCCCGACAAGCGTTTTCTCGCCGTGCTGGAGGCCTCCACCGGGTCACTCGGCCAGGGACTCTCCATCGGCATCGGCATGGCGATGGCGGCGCGCATGGACAAACGCGACTACCGCACCTTCGTCATGGTGGGCGACGGCGAGATCCAGGAAGGGCAGATCTGGGAGGCGGCCATGTATGCCGGCTTCCACAAGCTCGACAACCTGATCTGCATCGTGGACTACAACCGCCAGCAGCTCGACGGGTTCCTGAAGGACATCCTCGACCCGGCGCCGGTGGGCGAAAAGTTCCGCGCTTTCGGCTGGGACACCATGGACATTGAAGGCCACGACCTGCAGGAGGTCATCGCCGCGCTGGAGAAGGCGAGGAACTCCTCGGTGGGCACACCGACCTGTGTCGTAGCTCACACGGTGAAGGGCCAGGGGGTGTCGTTCATGGAAAACAATCCCGAGTGGCACGGGGTGGCGCCGAAGAAGGAGCAGGTCGAGGCGGCGGTCAAAGAACTGGAGAAGAAGTAGTTAGGAGTTAGTAGTCAGGAGTTCGGGCGGGCTGTTCCGCACTCACTCCTAACTCCTAACTACTAACTCCTCAACCATGAGCACAACCACAGCATTCACCCTCAAGATGGGCGCGGCGACGCGCGAGGCGTACGGGCAAGCGCTGGCGGAGATCGGCCGCGTGAACCCCAACGTGGTCGCGCTGGACGCCGACCTGGCAAAGTCCACCTATAGCGTGAAGTTCGCCAAGGAATTCCCTGCCCGGTTCTTCAGCATCGGCATCGCGGAAGCCAACATGGTGGGTATCGCGGGCGGCCTGGCGCTGTCCGGGAAGATTCCCTTCGCCTCGTCGTTTGCCGTGTTTCTCTGCGACAAGGGCATGGACCAGCTGCGCATGTCCATCGCTTATCCGCGCGTGAACGCCAAGTTCTGCGGCTCGCACGCGGGCGTCTCCATCGGCGAAGACGGGCCCAGCCAGATGGGCATCGAGGACGTGGCGCTGATGTGCGCGCTGCCGGGCTTCGTGGTGGTGGTGCCCTCGGACGAATTCTGCGCCCGGGCGCTGGTGCATCGCATGGTGGAGCACGTCGGCCCCTGCTACATGCGGACCGGACGCCCCAAGGTGCCGGTCATCTACGGCCCCGAGGACAAGTTCGAGATCGGCAAGGCCAAGGTGCATGGCGACGGCAAGGATGTGGCCATCATCGCCTGCGGCCTGGAAGTCGCGCAGGCGCTCTACGCCAAGGCGCAACTGGAAAGCGAAGGGGTGCAGGCGCGAGTCGTCGACATGCACACCATCAAGCCGTTGGATGAGGCGGCGGTGGAGAAGGCGGCGCGGGAGTGCGGCGCGATCGTCACCGCGGAGGAGCACCTGCTCGACGGCGGCATGGGATCGCACGTGGCGCAGGCGGTCGCGCGGCTGCATCCGGTGCCGATGGAGTTCGTCGGCATTCGCAACACCTACGCCGAGTCGGGCACGCCGGATGAACTGGTGGAGAAGTACGGCCTCACCGCGAAGTACCTCGTGGCGGCGGCGAGGGTGGTGATGAGAAGGAAGAGGTAGTTTCAGTTTCAGTTTCAGTTTCAGTTTCAGTTTCCGATGCGGCGGGCGCGGGCGCCCGCCGCATTTGCATTTGGGTCGCGCGACGGCCAGCCCCGGCGAGGGCGCCGGGACCTACCGTTCTTGCTGGTACCTGAATTTTCTTGCTGTACCCCGGCCGGCTCCCAACGCGCCTCTTTGCTTCCTTCCCTCGGTTCGCGTAGTCTGTCGTTTCACTTTTCCCCAAACAGATGATCAGCCGCGCTGCTGTCCTGCTTATCCTCACCCTGGCCGCGTCCGTACCCGGCGCTCGCCAGCAGGCTTCCCCCAAGCCGGCCGGGCCGATCTTCGGCTTTCGCGACGCGGCCACCGAGCGCGCGCGCGAGCGGGAGTTCCTGGCCGTTCCCGACCCGCAACTGGCGCGGCAACACCTGCAGACGCTCACCAAGGCGCCGCACCTGGCAGGCACGCCGGAGGACAAGGCCACCGCCGAATACGTGGCGGCGCGCTTTCGCGAGGCGGGCCTCGATACGCAGATCGTCGAGTACAAGGTCCCGCTGAACTATCCCGCCGAGATCCGCATCACGATCACCACGCCGGATGGCAAGGAGTTCACCGCGCCGGCGCCGGAGCGTGTCAGCGACGATCCCTACCAGAACGATCCGCGCATCGTGGGCGCGTACTCGGGCTATTCGCCGTCAGGAGATGTCGAAGGCGAGGCGGTGTACGCCAACTACGGCCGGCCCGAGGACTTCGCCCGCCTGCAGCAGTTGAACGTCGATGTGCGCGGCAAGATCGTGGTGGTGCGCTATGGGCAGAATTTTCGCGGGGTGAAGGCGCTGGTGGCGCAGGAGCATGGCGCGGCGGGCGTCATCATCTACTCCGATCCCTACGACGACGGCTACTACAAGGGCGACGCGTATCCCAAGGGTCCATGGCGGCCGGAGAGCGCGGTGCAGCGCGGCTCCATCGGCTACATGTTCGAATTTCCCGGCGATCCGGAGACGCCCGGTGTCGCTTCCACTCCCGACCTGCCGGATTCGCAGCGCAAGCCGATGGCGGAGTCGCCGGAGATGCCGAAGATTCCCACCACGGCGCTTTCCTGGGGCGACGCGCGGCCCATCCTGGAGGCCATGGGAGGGCCGGAGAGCCCGCGCGCATGGCAGGGCGCCCTGCCCTTCACCTATCACGTGGGCGCCGGGCCGGTGCGGGTCAAGCTGCACCTGAAGCAGAACTACGCGCTGCGCACGATCTGGGACGTCATCGGCACAGCGCGCGGCAGCGACCTGCCGGAGCAGTGGGTGGTGGGCGGAAACCATCGGGACGCCTGGGTGTACGGCGCGGTCGATCCCAACAGCGGCACGGCGGCGATGCTGGAGACCGTGCACGGCATCGGGAAGTTGCTGAAGTCGGGCTGGCGGCCGAAGCGGACCATCGTGTTCGCCAGTTGGGACGCGGAGGAATTTGGCCTGATCGGCTCCACCGAGTGGGCGGAGCAGCACGCCGCCGACCTGGAGCACGCCGCCGCGTACTTCAACATGGATGTGGCGGTCGCGGGCCCGAACTTCACCGCCTCGGCGGTGCCCAGCCTGCAGGATTTCGTGCGCGAGATCACCCGCGCGGTGCCCAGCCCGCAGGGCGCAACGGTGTACGACGTGTGGAGCACGCATCGCGAGGAAGAGCCGGTGCCGGCGCGCGAGGTGCCGTCGAACCGGCCGGCGGCGCCCACCATCGGCGACCTGGGAAGCGGCTCGGACTTCACGCCCTTCCTGCAGCACCTGGGCGTGCCCGCCACCGATATCGGATCCGGCGGCAGCTACGGCGTGTATCACTCCGCCTTCGACAACTTCGCCTGGTTCACCAAGTTCGCCGATCCGACGTTTGTGTACGAGCAGCAGATGGCACGGGTGTTCGGGCTGGAAATGATGCGCATGGCATCCGCCGACGTGCTGCCCTACGACTACGAAGCGTACGGCAAGGCGATCGAGGGCTATTTGAAGACGGCGCAGCAGAAATCGCAGGAAGCCTTCGGCGCCAAGTCGCCCAGCTTTGCCGAGGCGCTGGCGGCGGCGGCGCGGTTGGCGCAGGCCGGTGCGCAGACGATGGCGGCGCAGAAGGACGGTCACGCCGATGCGGCGAAGCTGAATGGGGCGCTGCTTGCCGCCGAGCGCGGTTTGCTGGCGCCCCAGGGACTTCCAGGCCGCCCCTGGTATCACCACGTGATCTATGCTCCGGGCCGATACACCGGCTACGCGGCGGCGGTGCTGCCGGGGGTGAACGAAGCGATTGATGCGCACGATCTAGCCGCCACCGAAGGCCAACTGCAGGTACTACGAATTTGCCTGGAGCACGTTGCCAGCACCCTGGAGGCAGCGCGCTAGCCCTCATCTCTTGAGCGCGTGGTGGTCGAAGCTGATGACCCGGGTGAGTCTCCAGACACCGTTCTCGTCGTGCCAGATCTGAACGAACTGCCCCTCGCCGACCGGCTCTGTGTCGTCATGTCCTGGATGATGGAAAAGGTGCACGCCGATCTCCACCGCGCCGTATCCTTTCAGCGGGTAAACCTTCAGCGAGCCGGGCACCAGTTCGCGTGTGACCTTGCCGCAGATGTTGTTTTTCAGGGCTTCGACCACGCTGGCCTTGGAAGTGTCGAGGCCGCTCTGGTCGTGGTAGAACTCCAGATTGTCCGACAGCATGGCGGCAGCCGTCTCCAGATCGCAATGGTTGTAGGCGTCGAAGAACTGCTTATCGAGGGCGGCGACCTTCTGGTACAGCGGGGCCTTTTTGTCGGGCTGCTGGGCGAAGATCGAGGCGGCCGAGAGCACCACACATAACGCGACGGTGGTTGTTTTCACGGGAGTTCCTTTCCTCTTCACTTAGTACGCGGTCAGCAGCGGGGAAGTTCAGATCGCGGGCAAGGTGCGCGCCGGCCGGGGTGAGGGTTGCGATCACCAGGCTGGAAAGAAGAGATTGCGCGAGAGTTCCTTATGGTACATTGCACGCCATGAGCACACGCGCCGAGGCGCGAATCGGCAGCATCGTCGCCGGCCTGGGATTGATCTGGGCGGCGAAGGTGAACACCTACAATTTCACCGCCCTGCCGCCGGCCGTGCTGTTTCCGCCCGGGCCGCTGGAGACCAGCGCCATCGGCATCCTGATCTGGCTGCATGCCAAGTGGCGCAACTCGGTCAAGCTGCGGTAAGCCCTGAAGGCGCGTCAGCATCGTCAAGGCGATAAACTGAGCGATAGCAGGCCCAGCTTCTAAGGTATTCGTGGTATTCCCCCGCTGTCCGGCGGACTTGAGAATTCCCTGCCATGGATCAGGAAATCCGCCGCTTCCTCGCCGCCCACGAAACCTACGCCACGCTGATCGACCTGCGCACCAACTGCAAGTCCGCCGCCGAGCGTGAACAAGTCCACATCGAAATTTTGCGCGCCTATCTGGCGGTTCAGTACCAGGCCCAGGTCATCGCCGGCATCCAGGAAGAGGACGGGATGCTGTTCGCGGAATTGAATTAGTTTCAGTTTCAGTTTCAGAGGTTTGAATTCCGAGTAGCCAGGACAAAAGAAGCGGCGGGCGAGGGCGCCCGCCGCATTCGCTTTTTGGGTAAGGCAAGGGACCGCCCCGGCGAGGGCGCCGGGGCCTACCTTCCTGAAGAGGGCCCTCGAGGGAACAAAACTGAAACTGAAACTGAAACTGAAACTGAAACTGAAACTGAAACTACTTGGCTTCCGGCTTCCAGCGCAGGATGGGCTGGCGCGCGGCGCGCACCTCGTCGAGGCGGCCGATGCGCGTGGTGTGCGGCGCGTTGAGCACCACCTCCGGCGTCGTCTCGCACTCCTCGGCGATGTTCTTCATGGCGTCGATGAATAGGTCCAGCTCTTCCTTCGACTCGCTCTCCGTGGGCTCGATCATCAGCGCGCCGTGCACGATCAGCGGGAACGACACCGTGTAGGGATGGAAGCCGTAGTCGATGAGCCGCTTGGCGATATCGCCTGTCTTCAGGCCGTTCCTGGTCTGCAGGCGATCGCTGAAGACGACCTCGTGCATGCTCGGCGTGGCATACGGCAAGTCGTAAACGCCTTCCAGCTTTTTGCGGATGTAGTTGGCGTTGAGCACCGCGTCTTCGGTGGTCGCCAGCAGGCCGTCGTGGCCGTTGGCCATGATGTAGGCCAGCGCGCGCACGTGCATGCCGAAGTTGCCGTAGAAGGCGCGCACGCGACCGATCGCCTTGGGGCGGGCGTAGTCGAACCCCAGCAGGCCGTCGGGCTTGCTGACCACCACCGGAATCGGCAGGAAGGGCTCGAGAATCGCCTTGCAGGCCACCGGCCCGGAACCGGGACCGCCGCCGCCATGCGGCGTGGAGAACGTCTTGTGCAGGTTCAGGTGCATGACGTCCACACCGAAGTCGCCCGGCCGCGCCTTGCCCACCAGCGCGTTCATGTTGGCGCCGTCCATGTAGAGCAGCGCGCCCTTGGCGTGCACGATGTCGGCGATCTTGTGGATCTCCTGCTCGAACACCCCCAACGTATTGGGGTTGGTGAGCATCAGCGCGGCCACGTCCTCGTTGACCTGGCTGACCAGCGAGGCAATGTCCACCATGCCGGCGGAATTCGATTTCAGGTTCTCGACGGCGTAGCCGGCGATCGCCGCGGTGGCGGGATTGGTGCCGTGCGCCGAGTCGGGAATCAGAATCTTCTTGCGCGGATTGCCCTTGTCCTCGAGATAGGCGCGCGCCATCAGGATGCCGGTGAGCTCGCCGTGCGCGCCCGCCGCAGGCTGGAGCGTGATCGCGTCCATGCCGCAGATTTCCAGCAGGCACTTGCGCAATGCCTGCAGGATGAGCAGCGCGCCCTGCGAGACCGCCTCCGGCTGGTAGGGATGCGCGTTGGCGATGCCCTCCAGGCGCGACACCACCTCGTTGATGCGCGCGTTGTACTTCATGGTGCAGGAGCCCAGCGGGTACAGGCCCGTGTCCACGCCGTAGTTCCAGGTGGAAATGCGCGTAAAGTGGCGGATGATCTCGATCTCGCTGACCTCGGGCATGTTGCCCAGGTCCTCGCGCGCGGCGTCGCCCAGCAGTTCGCGCTCGTCCACGTCAGGGACGTCGAGCTCGGGCAGCTGGTAAGCCTTCTTGCCGGGAGCGGAGCGCTCGAAGATCAGGTCTTCGTTCTGGTTGACTTGCGTGGTCGCTTTGCGAATGCGGGAGTTCATCGCGCCACCCCCGTTCCCACCGGCTCGCGGTGCGGCGCGAGCACCTGCGCCGCCTCGTCGATCTTGGCCCGGCGCGTCAGCTCGGTGCAGCACCACAGGGCCGCGTTGCCGAGTTCGGGATAGAACTTCTTCAGCGGGAAGCCGCCGATGATGTGCCGCTCCAGCAGGTGGTGGTTGACGTCGTAGGGGTCACGGCCGGTTTGCAAGACGAACTCGTTGAAGCGCGGCGCGCCGCTGAACAGCACCTTGCCGGATTTCCCCAGCACCTGCGCCGCGTACGCCGCCTTGGCGAGATTCTGCTTCGCCAGCTCCTTGAGACCTTCCCGCCCGTACACGGTCATGAAGATGTTGGCCATCAGCGCGATCAGCGCCTGGTTGGTGCAGATGTTGGAGGTGGCCTTCTCGCGGCGGATGTGTTGCTCGCGGGTGGAGAGAGTCAGCACGAAGCCGCGCTTGCCGTTCTTGTCCACCGTCTGCCCGACCAGCCGGCCGGGAATCTGGCGCACGAACTTTTCTCGGGTGGCGATCACGCCGGCAAACGGACCGCCGAAGCTGGGCGGCACGCCGAACGATTGCGCCTCCATGGCGACGATGTCGGCTTCCGACGGCGGCTTCACGATGCCGAGCGAAACCGCTTCGGCGATCGCCACCACCAGCAGCGCGCCCTTCTGGTGGGCCACGTCGGCGACCGCGGCGATGTCTTCGATGGTGCCGAAGAAGTTCGGCGACTGGAGGAGTACGCAGGCGGTGTCGTCGGTGATCGCCTGGTCGACGCCCACCAGGTCCACGCGGCCGTTGCTGGTGAAGCCGGCTTCGACCAGCGGCATGCCCTGGTATTTGGCGTAGGTGCGCAGCACCTCGCGGTACTCGGGATGCACCGAACGCGCCACCACCGCGCCGCGGCGCCCGGTGATGCGCGCCGCCATCATCACCGCCTCGGTGGCGGCGGTGGAGCCGTCGTACATGGAGGCGTTGGCGACCTCCATGCCGGTCAGCTCGCAGATCATAGTCTGAAATTCGAAAATAGATTGCAGGGTGCCCTGGGAAATCTCCGCCTGGTAGGGCGTGTAGGCGGTGAAAAACTCGCCGCGGGAGATCAGGGAATCGATGACCACGGGACGGTAATGGGAGTAGGCGCCGGCCCCCAGGAAGGTGGCATAGCCGGAGGCGGTCTCGCCGGCGCGGCGGCGGAACCACTCCAGGATATCGGCTTCGGCCATGGAGGGGGCGATGTCGAGATCACGCCTGAGGCGGTACTCGGCGGGACTGGGGGCGAACAGATCGTCGATGGAGGCGACGCCGATC